>JBEKUA010000080.1:0-5624 GCA_049515495.1 Smithella sp.
GTAATAATTATTTATGCATGTAATTATCAGATTACATTAACTATTTTCGCGATAGTCCTTAGATTGTTTCTCGTAAAATTTCATCTGATCCTTTTTCTTTTTAAATAAAATATTAAAACTCGTTTAACGAAATGTGTAAACGTGTCAAATGAATTCGGTAGCAAACACAGACACCTTCGCTTGCTGCTTAAGTAAGCAAGCGTTTATATAATTATACTCCTCCCTATGAATCGAAGATTCTCCGTGGCTTGCCGCTGAGAGCTTCAATCCGTAAACGAATAAAGACCTTCGCTTACCTCGGGAGAACTTCAAATGTTTTTTAAAGGATTGACTCACCCTAATGGACAAATTGAAAAAAAAGATAAAAATTAAGAATGTTCTATGTGAAGAAGGATGTCATTAAAGACAAATAACATTATTTAATACAAACACGGCGTACCTGCATAAAATCTGTAGCACCTTTCAAGGCTTTTAGAATACCGTCTTGTAAAAGTGTCGTCATACCTTCTTTTCTGGCTTGTTCCCGCATGACTTCAACGGTTTCATGCTTTTGCACCATTCTTTTGATACTATCAGTGCCGACTAAGAGTTCATGTATGCCTAATCTGCCTTTATATCCGGTTCCACCACAACTGCTGCAGCCCTTTGGTCTGTAAAGTTTAAAGTCTTCATTGTAAGGCACGTTTAATTTATCAAAATCTTCCCGGCCGTAGCTTTCGGCAATCTCATCATATTCTTCCTTTGTGGGATGATACTGCTCCTTGCACGATTTGCATAGTGTGCGCACAAGGCGTTGAGCGAGAATTCCCAGCAGGGCGTCGGCGAAATTAAGGGGATCAATACCCATATCCAGAAGGCGCACAATAGTTTCCGGAGCACTATTGGTGTGCAGAGTGCTGAATACCAAGTGGCCGGTAAGGGACGCCTCAACGCCCGTTCTGGCTGTTTCAAAATCGCGCATTTCGCCGACCATGATAACGTCAGGGTCAGCACGTAGAAACGCCCGCATAGCCGCGGCAAAATCAAAACCGATTTTCGATTGTACCTGGACTTGACGCAATCCGTATTGCGTAATTTCTACGGGGTCTTCCGCTGTCCATATTTTCTTGTCCGGCCGGTTAATGTGATGCAGGGCCGCGTGCAGTGTGGTTGTTTTACCGGAACCCGTGGGACCAACGCATAAAATCATACCGTAAGGTTTGGAAATAATGCCAACCAGTTCTTTGTAGTTGCGCGGCGTTAAAGCCATGTCTTCTATCGGCATTGTTTCGCCTTTGGCTAAAATACGCATAACCACATCTTCCACTCCGCCCTGCGTTGGAATTGTCGCTACACGTAATTCTATTTCTTCACCCGTGTTACGCCTGAATTTAATTTTACCGTCCTGGGGCATTCTTTTAACGGTAATATCCAGATTAGACATGATTTTGATGCGCGAAATAATGGCGGCGCGGTAACTGAAAGGAACCGTCTGATAAAGGGCACAGTCTCCGTCAACGCGAAACCGGATCTCCACATTTTTTTTGCCTACATTCGGTTCAACATGTATATCAGAAGCCCGGCGAATATAGGCGTCATTAATAATTTTATTGACCAGTTGCATAATGACGCTATCCGAGTCTGTGACAGCTTCGCCGCCTTCCTCATCTTCCGCGGCCGCCTCTTCACCTTCCATTCGTCCCAATATCTCCGTAAAAGAATGTTCCTCATCGGGAGTATTGAAAAAAAGGTTAATATATCTTATTATATCTTCCTCTAGGGCGACATCGTATTTTACCTGCTTGGTTTTTAAAAGACTTTCGATGGTGTCTTTCTTTATAAGATTGCTGGGATCATCTATGAGTACATGAATCTTGTCTCCGATCATTTCCAGCGGCACCCATAGTTCACGACGCAGGAAATTTTTCTTTAAATTTTTAATTAAATGACCGGGGATTGGTATTTTTTCATTATATTTTATGAAACGGCAATTATAGAATTCCTCGAAAGCATGGCCAATGTCATCTTTGGATATTTTGTGTTTCTGCATGAGGAAATTTTCTATGGATTCTTTCTTCTCACGTGATTCCTTCCATGCGTTTTCCAGTTCATCTTCTTTGATCAAATCATGGCTTAATAAATAATCAAACCGTGTTTTTCTATGACGCACGAAACGTTGTTGATTATAGAAGGCAACGCCTAAAACTTCGGCAATTTCGAGAGCCAGTCCTATTTCCTCTTCAGAAAATTTTCCTTCGCCGATTTTTTTGTTGATAATCTGAATAACGCCCATTAGCTGATTGTTATTGTAAATGGGAGTAGCAAGAATTTGTCTTGTTTTGAAACCTGTTTTTTTATCCCAACTATCGTCAAAAGTTAATTCAACCTCAATATTTTTGAGTTCCTTTTGATTGTATGCATTCTCAATGTTGATTACTGCGCCTGTGTTGGCCACATAGCCGGCGATACTTTTGTTATTTATCGGCAATCTGATTTCTTTGAGTTGCGTGCCGGCCAGAAACATAGAATAAATTTCATTACGTAATTTATCAACGACGTAAATAGTTATGGAATTGGCGTTAAAAAGGTTTAAAATGCCGCTTTTTAAATCTACAAGGATTTGTTTGATATTTTGCGCCGCATGAATATGGTTTGTTATATCCAGCAACTCCTTGCGCATATTGGAGTTACCATTTACAAATTTTGCAGAGGGTGCATTTAAAGGACTGGCCATTGAGTAAATTATTCCTTGATATCTAAAATATCTTTTATCCTAGCAAGGATTTATATTAATGTCAATGCGCCTGATATTGCAATTTATGACTTAAGTCAGTAAAAAATCAGCCGGTGGTGACAATTTTTGAAAAATCGGCAATTTTATGGAAAAGAGCTGAAATTTCCGCCAGAAGGGATAGACGGTTAAAACGGACTTTTTCATCTTTATCCATAACCATGACATTGTCAAAGAAAGCATCCACAGGAGGGCGCAGAGCTGCCAGTTTGTTCAAGGCGGCGCTGAAATCCTGTTCCGCGATACCTTTCTCCACACGGGTTTTGATGTTATCAAAGGAAGAAAACAGGTTGATTTCCGCATCGGCTGAAAGCAGGCCGACATCAATCTGGCCATCGTGGAAGTCCTTCAAAATATTGTCCACGCGTTTAAAAGCGATGGAAATCGGTTCGAACTCGGGATTTTGACGGAATGCCTCCAGAGCCTTAATCTTTTCAATTACTTCGACAAGTTCATCAATATCCGCGGATAGAACAGCGTCCACTGTATCGTAAGCATATCCCTGAGTTATCAGTTGATTTTGCAGACGTCCCTTAAAGAAATCCAGAACATCCTTTTTTATATCGCAAGCGGGCTTTTTCAACACATCCTTGAGCAGCGCCAGACTCTCATCTATCAGGAAATTCAGGCCAAGCGAATAACGGCGGGATAAAATAATATTAATGATTCCCAATGCCTGACGACGCATTGCGTAGGGATCGGCGGTTCCCGTCGGCGGCAGACCCACGCCGAAGAAACCTACAATCGTGTCAATTTTATCGGCGATGCCGACAATCGCTCCTTCATCCGTTTGAGGCAGATCACCGCCTGCAACTATCGGTAAATAATGTTCATAGATGGCATTGGCAATTTCAGGTTTTTCGCCGGCTAAAAGAGCATACTCACGGCCCATGATACCCTGAAGTTCCGAGAATTCGCCCACCATAAGAGATTCCAGATCGGCCTTGGCCAGAAGCGCGGCGCGGTCAACATTTTTCTTAACAGACGGTTTTACTTTGGAGGCAATTTTTACCGCCAGTTTGCGGAAGCGCATAACCTTTTTGTGCGATGTTCCCAGGAGTGTATGGAAGACAACTTTCTTGAGTGATTCCACGCGATCTTCCAGAGGCACTTTTTTGTCCTCCTCAAAGAAAAAAGAAGCGTCGGCCAGGCGCGCCCGCAGAACCCTTTCGTTTCCTTTTGCCACCACTGCGATGTCGCGGGGTCTGGTGTTGCTGACTGCGATGAAATGAGGCAGAAGTTTTCCTTCATCGTTAATGACAGGGAAGTATTTCTGGTGAGAGATCATTGTTGTTGTAAGAACTTCTTTGGGAATTTTTAAATATTCCTTCTCAAAACCGCCGCGCACGATGACCGGATATTCCACGATCATACTGACGGTTTCAAGTAAATCATCTGTGTAAAAAAGTTTTCCGCCAACTTCGGCAGCTGATTTCTGCGCTTCTTTGAGAATTAAATTTCTTCTTTCGGCGGGATCGGCAATAACAAAATTTTCTCTGGCCTTACTCAGATAATCTTCGAAACCGGTGACAGTAAAAGGAGCGGGGCTCATAAAACGATGCCCTCGGGAAGTGTTGCCGCTTTCAATATCTTCAATCTTCAGAGGAATGACATTACCTCCATAGAGCGCGAGAATCCAGTGTACCGGACGGGCGAAGCGCAAATCATAGCTTCCCCAGCGCATTGATTTTTTAAAAGGTATTGCCAGAAGGAAACTTGTTAGAATTTCGGGCAATAGTGTATCCGTCGGCTGGCCGGCAATGGTCTTGCGCGCTCCAAGATACTCGCCTTTTTCAGTGATGATAGTTTCCAACTGCGAGATATCCATATCCTGTCCCCTGGCGAATCCCAGCGCCGCTTTTGTCGGGTTTCCGTTTTCATCAAAAGCGGCCTTTTTGGCAGGTCCCATTTTTTCTATGGTTTGATCATCCTGTTTTAACGCCAAATCGGCAATAGTGAGCATCAGACGGCGCGGTGTAGCCATGCACTTGATTCCGGCAAAGCCAATGCGCCGCTCCGTCAGAGATTTACGGATGATGTCTTCCATATCCACCACAGCCCGGGATAATAATCCCGCGGGAATTTCTTCGGTGCCAATTTCAAAAAGCAGTTCGTTACTCATTTTGTCTCCAGATATTCTAGTTGTTCTTTAAAAGGGGGTACCCCAGATCTTCGCGTTGTTTAAGATAAAGCTCGGCGCTGATTCTTGCCAGATTGCGTACCCGGCCGATGTAACTGGTGCGTTCAGCAACGCTGATAGCTCCGCGGGCGTTGAGCAAATTGAATGTATGCGAGCATTTCAAACAGTAATCATAAGCGGGCAGCGCCAGATTTTTTCCGGCAATACGCAGTGCTTCTTCTTCGTAAGTGTCGAAGAGTTTGCGCAGCATGGGAATGTCGGCAACTTCAAAGTTGTAAGTGGAAAATTCCACTTCGCTCTTGTGATGAACGTCGCCATATTTAATTTTGTCCGTCCACTGTAAATCATATACGTTGTTGACGCCCTGAATATACATGGCGATGCGTTCTGTTCCATAGGTTAGTTCAGCGCAAACCGGATGCAGATCAAATCCGCCGACCTGTTGGAAATAGGTAAACTGAGAGATTTCCATCCCGTCAAGCCATACTTCCCAGCCCAATCCCCACGCGCCCAGCGTTGGTGATTCCCAGTCGTCTTCCACGAAGCGGATATCGTGATCAAGGGGATCAATGCCGAAGCTTCGAAGCGAATTGAGGTAGAGTTCCTGAATGTTTAAGGGAGATGGTTTCATAATGACCTGATATTGGTAATAATGCTGAAGACGGTTAGGATTTTCACCATAGCGGCCATCCGTTGGGCGCCTTGATGGCTGTA
>JBEKUA010000081.1:0-5599 GCA_049515495.1 Smithella sp.
CGATGATTTCCTGAACCTTGAGTATCTCCACACCATACTCCTCATTGGAAAGAAAAAAGGTCAGGTATTCACCGGCACGGGGATCAAGCATGGCAGAATGATTTTCCTTAGCTGCAGTTACGTTGTTCATACATTTGTTTCCTATAGGGTCTATTTCTATATTGTTATATTTAATCGCTGTCGGGCAGTGCTTATTATTCCGGCATTTTTCAGGATCAATCCTGATGTTTTCATTATCCTTTGTGGCAAAATACTGTTAAGAGAGTTTCAAATATTTATGATCACGAGCTATGAAGGTTAAGAAATTGGAAACAGCAGGAGTAGAAACAGTAAGATATTCTCTTAACGGTTCATTATGAGTTTTTGACTTCAGGACGATTCCGGGGTCTCTCCGAAAATTTTGAAATGGAGAGGTGATACGGTATCGCATTTCTAAGTCATTACTCAAAATATACGCATGCAAATCTCTCATTAATGATTGCAGCTATTAAATAGCAAGCATTGTTAACTAACAATTAAAGCAAAATGTGGGCCATAATAGGTAAGCCGATAATAATCATTATCACCACGATATAATTAAGTATTTGCTGACAGCATTTTTTTATGATTTCAAATGATCAACCATATATGGTGTATCAACTAAATATGGTGGAAAACGATTGACCGTTTATTCACCTATGAGCTTATTATAAACATATTATCAATTGCAGGCTTCGACCATTTTATTTGACCTGGATGTTGATAATGCAAGCATGCTGAATAGATGAAGAAGAAGGGAAAGTCAAAAAGACTCGATTACAATGAAAACCGCAATCTTATGTGTTGTTTTGGTTTAGACTGAAGAGGATGCAAAGTATCTTCTCGCGTAAAGTAAATAACCCGCGATACAGACAACCCAGACCCGGGAAAGTAAGGCAATAGAAGCATAGTGCGGCATAATATACTGCGTCATGATTTCCAATTGCTGTTTTGGGAAATACATCTTTTCATAGAGATCCCACAAACTCACACGTGAGAGTGTAATGCTTGCGGATAGCGCCCATGCAACAGTTATTAATATCGCGCACCACCACGCCGTAATTTTCAATTTGTAAGTGCCCCAGGCCACGTAACCCAACAATAAAATGTTAATAAGAGCCGCTATTGAACCTGCCATTCCGCTCAAGACAAATCCAAAAAACGGAATCGCCCACCAGTAAAATCCCCTTGATAACATTAAGCATGCCCCCAATCCATACGTAAGACTCACAGCCAGAACAGGCAAGGGACATTTATCTGTCCAGCGAATCAGGGGATCTCTTAATTCACATGTTGCCTTCACATTCCTGCTTCCATAAAACAGGACAAGCGCCGCCGGTACAATCGCGTAAATGACTGCCATTAATCCGGGTATCCAATATTTGGCAATCACCGTTATCTCTTTAGACAGCTGTCCTTTCGGGGATAGCTGGTCCTGTGTATTGGGCATAAACACCAACATAAGAATAAGACAGCCTACCCCAGCCAGAAACCAGATCCATGACAAAACCAATGAAAGCGCTCTTGCCCACCGGCGGGTTTTAATGGAACCGATTCCCGTCCATATAAACAAAATGGCCGGGAAGCCGGCACGAGCTATCGTGCCGGCATTTATTGATCGGGCGGCATTATTATGGAGAGTGGGTGAGACGATAAAGTCGAGCGCCATAAGTGCGCATAACACGCCAAGAATAATTTCAAGGATTCCGCATACAACAAGCCCTGTTTTTCGATCTCGGAAATCGGGATATTGCACTGCTTCTTCATGAGTTTCCATGTTGCATCCTTCCTGTTATTATGACGCCAATAATTAGTATATGAAGTTCAATTTGTTGTTTACTTTATAACAATGATCAAAAAACGTTTAAGACCATACTCTTATTTTTTTAAATTTCAATAATTTTGTCGCAACATTTTTACATCTTATCTATTACATTAACTTATAAAACGGGATTATCTGTTTTGCCCCTTGCTATTGAGCCTGATGTGTTTGCAGCAATTAACGATTGCGGATAGATTTGCGTGTAAAAAAGGCAGGGTCATCAATGACCCTGCCTTTTTTTATCAAACGCGAAAATTATTTTGTCAGATGCAGATCACATGCCTGTCAGGGTTTGGGGGCTTCTTCAGTAAGCGTTCCCTGGAGTTTCAATAACACCATACCCTACAAGCTCGCCTCTGTTGTTGAACACTTTACATATGCCTTCCCAGTAATCCTGTATAAATGCCGGATTGAACTGGTCTTCAACAACAGGGACTACTTCATATTCCTTCTCTTTAAATGGAACAGTCACGTTCCACCCAAGTCCGATCTTTTTACCGTTGAACATTTCAAATTTCTTTACGTTATAGGTAAAATTATCAAAACTGATCGTAGTTCCTTTCTTGTCAATATATGTCCCTTCTTTGCTTCCTGTTTTGGGAAAGGGGAAAAGCATGATCTCCTCATCATCAAAGAATCTGAAGGAAAACCATTCCCAACCCAACTCGCTGAATTTTCCCCACTGCCGATCAAACCATGCCTTGCCATTGCCATCAATCTTTATCCAATTGTCATTTTTATCCTTGAATTCGATCTCTCCTTTTGTTTTGATATTGGTAAAGGAATAGTAGTAACTCCTCTGTTTTGGATCTTCAGGATGTCCCATGACGATAATACCGTCCCTCCCATGCCATGCGGCATCCTTCGTAGTCGTGCCTTCAATATTCAGTTTGAGTTTTTCACTCCTGCCGACTATTTTGATCTGTTGATTATCCAGGCACATCATGCTGTCTTTAAAAAAAGCGCATCGCGAATCAGCATAGACCTCATCAGAGCTTAAATTAATCTTTTCGGAAAACACGTGTTGCCCGGTTGAACAATCTGTAAAAGACAAATGGAGAGCATACGCTTCCAGGAGAGAAACCACGTTATGAATAAAATATCCGCGGAATATCGTAATCTGGTAAAGGTACAACTTGTCGTTCTGATCGGACGCATACCCGGTAAGGTACCACCACTCGCCTCCATCATCATGGGGAGACCATTCATAAAACGCATCTTTATGACCTTTGTCATTATATGGAATATATACTGATTTATTAAGAACGCATCCTGACAAGACAATACAGACAACCATGAAAAAAAGTATTTTCCTCACATGATCCCCCTTTTTTTATCCATTGTAATATATAATGAAAAAAACAAAATAAAAAAACAAGACAAAGCGGTCGTCTTCAATAAAATAACGCAGGCTTTATGCCGCGTTCCTTATGCCTGATTTGTCAGGTGTTTCGCAGAGTCGCGATTATTTCTTCGGCACTTGACACTTTCGCATAAACTGCGCCGAGGGCGGCCATGTACGCTCCATGAACATGAAGCGCCGGAATATCAATGCCATTAAAAACCAGGTTTTTCGCCGCACAAGCGTCATGAGCGACAACACAGGAGTATCCTTCATCGAAGGCCGCTCTCACTGTCGCATCAATACACATATGCGACATCATCCCGCAAATCACGAGCTCATTTATTGCTTTGGACTCAAGATATTTTTGTAAATCCGTATCCCGGAAACTGTTTGGAAAATATTTCTTGATTATTGTTTCATCAGGCACAGGCCTGACATTTTCATGAAAATTTATTCCTTCCGTATCCGGCAGAAAAAATGTCGCGCCCGCTCGCATGGAAATATGTTGTATGTGGACAATTGGTAAATTCCCCTGTCTAAAACAGCCCAGCAGTCTTTTAGCAGCCCTGCTCGCTTCGAGAGCCCCGACAACTTCCATCCTTCCGCCGGGGAAATAATCTAGCTGAATATCAATCAACAGCAATGCGGTATTCATTTTATCACCTCAATATCGAGATCCTTAAATTTCTCTTTGGTCAGTGCCATATCTTCAAATTCAATACGTTTATTCTGTATCGTATGGGTGCTTTCACCGGATTTTATAAATCCAATGCTTTGGTAAAGCTTTATCGCAGGATGATTATTTTTTTTTACAATCAAATGAATTTTATCCATGTTGAGTTGTTGGAAACCTTTTTTTAGAGTTGCAATAGCGACTTTCTTACCCCACCCTTTGCCCGTCTTGCGCGGGTGGATGGCGATACGGAATTCCGCCTGGCCCTTCGCCGTAATATTAAGCAGGGAGAATCCTATAACCCGCTTATTTGCTTCGGCGATAAAGATCCAGGTTTTTGGCTTATTTAGGTATTCATCAAGCCATCCATGTTCTCTCAACGCATAATCCATTTGCTCAAATCCGTCAAGATATACCGGCCATTTTTTTATCCGGGCAATATTTTCGGCTGTGATTGATCGCAGATTAACCATACCATGATCCACAATAAATGTTTTGTGTATGATGAGATTATATCCTTGCCGCTCATTCATTTCCAGTCGAAATATAATATTGATGGGCGGAATTAGAAAAACAAAAATTCATAAAGGAGTGACTGCTGAAAATATCTTGTTAAATTATTTCCAGCCCTGGCTGATAATCTTAAATCCGACCTGATCCTGCGGAATTTGAACCGATCCCTGCGGTGTTTGCTGTAACACATTTACCTGTTGTTTTAGATAGTTTACGGAAATTTCGTAGAAATTTGAAAAAGATGAACTTTCAACAAAAGCGATTTTATAATCTTTTTTGTTTTGCACTGTATTTACTCCAAGTTCATTTTCAGGATTCCAAATTTTTCCGAAATCCAATTCTTTATTATATTCCTCGTATAGATCAGTCATCACGTTTGAGAGGTCATTATCTGCATCTGCAATTGTTTTTATGCCTAAGTCTTCTTTCGCCTCTTTCCTTCCAATAAGATATTGATGGGAATACAGCTTTTCCGTAAAATAATCGACAATCTTCTCAATTTCTTCTTCACTGGGCCCAACAGCGTGGCTTTTAAGAAGCCGCTTGGCGAGAATGCGGATAAGGTTGTGTATGCGATTTACGTTTCCCAGCGCTAACGGATGGATTTGCGGATTCGATTCTACGAATTTCGTAAATATCCTGGAGAGCTCCTCATCGCCTTTGATTTTGAATTTATTTTTAGCCAGATCAAAATATGCCATCACATCTTCGACGCTTATCGGGATTCTGTTTTGTGGATTTGCCGGATCAAGAGGATTAAATACATTCGCGGTTGAAGGATCGATGGGTGAAATTTCAGATAGGTTGCTCATCACAATCTCGTCAGCGCCAAGCGCAATCATGGTTGCAGAGCTGTGAGCTTTATAAGGAATCAGCACGGAAAACTTATCGCAATATTCACGAATCATTGAGACAAGCCTCCACGGGACCATTGTGTCTCCTCCCGCGCTGTAAAGAAATAAGTCAACATTCTTGATTTTACCGATGGTCTGCATTTGCCTGCTTATGAAGGGGATCACATCCATCGCGATGCGCGCATTAAACGGTCCCTGCCGGTCACTTGTCAGGTAAGTGATTACACGTGATTTACGCAAGCCCTCAATTTGTTGTATAAGTTGTTTTCTATCCATTGCCATATGAATTCTCCAGACTAAAAATAACAATTAAGCGGAACAGATTTAATTTATCACGTAATTTCATTTTGAAAAAACAATTATCAGACTACCCC
>JBEKUA010000082.1:0-5581 GCA_049515495.1 Smithella sp.
GAAAATGACCAAAATCGAAGCAGCAGGGGAAATTCTTAATCGCGTTAAAAAAATAATAAACAGGAAAGGCGACGGCAAAAATTAATGGAAGAATCTTTTTTGAATTTGGCAGGAAACGAACTACAGAAAGAATTACTTAAAGCAGTCAAAGCGCTCAAAGGGCAGGTGGTAAATCAAAACAGCTTATCTGTCGGCATTGAATGGAAGAAAACGCCTCAAACTGTAAAGAAGGATAAAACCGGTCACAATATTAATAAAGAAGAAATGTTGAAAAAAGTTTGTCGGGATATGACAAACTGTCAACTTTGTCCTCTTGGAGGGACAAGAAAAAACATTGTTTTCGGCGTTGGCAATCCCCAAGCGAAAATAGTATTTGTAGGGGAAGCGCCCGGCGCCGATGAAGATGAACAGGGGCTGCCTTTTGTAGGCCGGGCGGGTCAGCTCCTGACTGATATTATCGTCAAGGGGATGAAGATTGCACGCAAGGATGTTTATATTTGCAATATTCTCAAATGCCGGCCGCCCAATAATCGCAATCCGTTGCCGGATGAGATAAGCCAGTGCGAACCTTTTTTAAAAAAGCAGCTGCAGATTATTTCGCCCAAAATAATCTGCGCTTTAGGAACTTTTGCCGCCCATACGCTTTTAAATACCGATATACCTATATCCGCGCTGCGCGGACGTTTTCATTTATATGAAGGAATAAAATTAATGCCGACCTATCATCCGGCATATCTTTTAAGAAACCCGTCAGCGAAAAAACCTGTCTGGGAAGATGTCCAGATGATCATGAAGGAAATAAATCTTTAAAGATTCCGAAAACGAAAATGAAGAGGTGAACCGATGTTCGGAAAAATTAAATACGCGTTGATCGTCATTTTAATTTTTGTCAGTGTTCTGGCCAGAGCGGAAGGGGGAAATCCTGTTTTTAATGTCATTACGGTTGATGGGGTCATCTCATCGCCGACGGCAAAATATATTGCCGCCAGCATTGACGATGCTCAAAAAGATAAGGCCGAAGGTTTGATAATCCTGCTCGACACACCGGGCGGAATGGATACGGCGATGCGCGATATCGCCAAAAGTATTCTCAACGCGCCTCTTCCGATTATCGTTTTTGTCTATCCCCCCGGAGCCCGTGCAGCATCCGCGGGAGTCATTATTACTGAAGCCGCTCATATAGCCGCAATGGCTCCCGGTACAAATATCGGCGCGGCTCATCCCGTTTCGATTGGTATCGGCGGTTCAACGGAAGACAAGGATAAAACCATGTCCATAAAAATCGAAAATGATGCCGCTGCTTACGCCCGCAGCATTGCCGCGATCAGAGGACGCTCGGAAGAATGGGTGGAAAAAGCTGTGCGCAAAAGCGAATCAATAACCGCCGATGAAGCGCTTAAGTTAAAAGTTATTGATTACGTCGCTCCCGATATCGAAAAACTTTTAGCTGCCATTGATCAGAAAGAAGTGAATCTTGCCAGCGGGAAAAAGAAAATATCAACAAAAAATGCCGTGATTAATAATAAAAAAATGGGAACGCGTCAGGGCATTCTTTCGGCTATTTCCGATCCCAACATTGCTTATATTCTTTTGTTAATAGGACTGGCGGGACTGTATTTTGAACTATCCACGCCGGGCGCGATTTTACCCGGAGTAATCGGCGGCATATCTCTTTTACTTGCGTTTTTCGGCCTCTCCACCCTGCCGGTAAATTATACGGGAATCTTAATGATAATATTTGGCGTTATTTTATTTATTGCGGAGATAAAAGTTATGAGTCATGGCATACTTACTGTCGGAGGAGTCATTTCATTAATTATGGGATCATTGTTGTTATTTGATACAAAGGACCCCGCTTTGCGTATTTCCCTGCAGGTTTTGGTTCCCGCAATTCTGGTGGCGTCAGGTTTTTTTATTGCGGTTATCTGGCTGGCAGTTAAAGCGCAAATGAGGAAACACTTTACGGGCGCCGAAGCAATGGTAGGTGAAGAAACGGAGGCGCTGACCGACATTGCCGATGAAGGGAAGGTATTTACCCGAGGAGAATATTGGAGCGCGAAAAGTGAAAAACCGATTAAAAAAGGCGCGAGAGTAAGAATTATCAAGGTTGAAGGATTGAGTTTAATTGTCGACGAAATAAAAAAATAACAATACTTATTTCAATAAGGGAGGGAATTTAAAATGCTTGGTGCTTTATCGTTACCGTTTATAGTTGTTGTCGTATTGGTCGTTATGTTTTTAGCATCAGCAATTCGTATATTAAATGAATACGAAAGGGCTGTTGTTTTCCGGTTGGGCCGCATAAGGGATGTTAAAGGCCCTGGATTGATCATCATTATTCCCGGCATTGACAGGGTAGTAAAGGTTGATATGCGGACAATTACTATGGATGTTCCGCCGCAGGACGTTATCACCAAAGATAATGTCTCCATTAAGGTTAACGCAGTTGTGTATTTCCGTGTTGTGAATGCTAATGCGGCGGTGACCAATGTAGAAAATTATTTGTACGCCACATCCCAGCTTGCTCAGACTACGCTCAGAAGTGTTTGCGGGCAGGTGGAATTGGATGAAACTCTCTCGGCGCGGGAAAAGATCAATATGCACTTGCAGGAAATCCTGGATCGCAGTACTGAACCCTGGGGCATTAAGGTGTCCCTGGTGGAAGTAAAACAAATTGATTTGCCTGAAGAAATGAAACGGGCGATAGCCAAGCAGGCTGAAGCGGAAAGAGAACGGCGCGCTAAAGTTATCAATGCCGAAGGCGAATTCCAGGCTGCGCAGAAACTGATAGAAGCCGCTGCCCTGATGGAAACACAGCCGATGTCTCTGCAATTGCGTTATTTGCAGACGCTCAATCAGATTTCCGCGGAACACAACTCTACAATACTATTCCCGATACCGATTGATTTATTTAAACCGTTTTTAAAATTGGCGGAAAAATAAAGAACAAAACATTTTTTAAGGAGGAGTTCATTCATGGCTGGTTCGAAACGTCACATGCTTACCGGAGGATTGATTTTAATTGCGTTGGGAGTTTTGATTTATTTATCAAAAGCGAATGTTTGTCCATTTTCCCAGACATGGCCGGTACTCATCATTGTAATCGGTTTCGGCACGATAATTCAGAAAGCATCGGATTTTGGCGGCTGGTTTATAACTATCGCGGGAGTTTTATTCCTCATCGTTGAGTTTTACGGTTTTGATCTCCATAAATATTCTCAATATATATTGCCGGCTGTACTGATTCTGCTGGGAATATTTGTGATCTTGAGACGAAAAAAAACGTAAGTTACCAAGTAAATTATTGAGCGGATTTTTACGAATATGACTATTGCTAAAAAAATAAAATCATCAATTGCCAATTCTTCAATGATCAGAAAAATGTTTGAAGAAGGCATCGCGATGAAAAAGAAATACGGCGCCGATAAAGTTTATGATTTCAGCCTGGGCAATCCAAATGTGGAACCTCCGGATGAATTTAAAAAAGAACTGAAAAAAATTGCGGAAGAAATCATTCATAACAAGCATGGTTATATGCCCAACGCCGGTTATCCCGAAACTAGACAGGCCATTGCAACGAAGATTAATAAAAAGCACGGCCTGAAACTCGGCGCCGATCATGTCATTATGTCCTGCGGGGCCGGCGGCGCCCTCAATGTCATTTTTAAAACGCTGCTTGATCCGAAAGACGAAGTCATTGTGCCTGTTCCTTATTTCATGGAATATAATGCCTATATTGACAATTACGGCGGTATTCTTAAAAAAGTTAAAACTAAGAATGATTTTTCGCTCGACATCAAGGCGATTGCTTCGGCTGTAAATAAGAAGACAAAGGCCATATTAATAAACTCTCCCAATAATCCCACGGGAAAAGTTTACAGCAAACGGAACATTGCCGATCTGGCGCGGATGCTGACGAAAAAAAGCAGGGAATTGAAAAAAGCGATATACCTTGTTTCCGACGAGCCTTACAGTGAAATAGTTTATGATAAGGTTAAAGTGCCCAATATATTTTCGGCTTACAAAAACAGTATCATTGCTTACTCCTACTCAAAAACGTTATCACTGCCCGGTGAAAGGATCGGGTATATTGCAATCAGCCCGGATATTGAAGACGCGGAAGATTTGATCAATGCCCTGATATTATGCACGCGGATTTTAGGTTTTGTGAACGCTCCGGCTATCATGCAGAGAGTTGTGACCAAGCTTCAGAACACAAAAGTCGAGGTTGACGTTTATAAAAGAAAACGCGATATGCTCTGCGCCGGTTTGAAAAAAGCGGGCTATAAATTCGAAAAACCGCAGGGCGCGTTTTATCTTTTTGTCAAGAGCCCGGTTTCCGATGATATGAAATTCGTCAAAATGCTTTTAAAGAAAAACATTCTGGTTGTTTCCGGCAGCGCTTTCGGCAGTTCCGGATATTTCCGGATAGCATATTGCGTCGATGACGCGACAATAATGAATTCAATGCAAGGCTTTGCCGAAGCGATAAGAGATTGCCGATAGCATAGCGTTGGTCTTTACAACAGACAGGAAGGATTGCTCTTTAAAAATCCTTTTTTAAAATGTTGTTTTGCTTATTTCCCTGATACGCATAATATTTCAATCGATAACAAACATTGTTTACGCCGGACTTACTATCGACACCGCTCATTATATTTTGTGGTCAAGAGTCTTTCAGTTCAAACTGGAAATATATGTCATCATCACCTGATGAAAGGCTCCTGATGCGTTTCGGGATAGATTTTTTCCCGAACATTTTGAGGGCCTGCTGAAAGTAACCCATGATGAGGTACTCGAAATAAATATTCTTTATCCGGAGTCCTGTGATTTTGAGATGAGCAACATTGTTATCGAACATCGTGGTGGCCATACCTTCGTCAAAATAGGTCGACCAGAGTTTAGGCAGGACCGACTCGACAAAAGGCTTTATATCCTTTGTTAGCAGATAAGACTGGTATGGGCCTCCGGGCGACAGAGCAACTTTAGCGCCTACCTTCCCAAACATTGTGTACTGCATTTTGTCGTTATTGAAGAATTCCCTGCACATCTCGTCAAAAAGAATGATTAATTTTTCTATCGGAATAAGGGTAATGGACATAATCATCGTGCTGAAATATTTGTCCTTCTCTACCAGCCTGGCCATAAAAGAATTCCAGCGTTCCTCGCCGAAACCTGCAATCATAGTAGCTTTTGTTAAAACATAAAAAGTGCCTTTTACGTTCATATCTTAACCTCCCAGGAATGCATATGGATTTATTATTTTTAGTATATTTTTTGGTGCATGAATATGCAAGCATAATATTTATTTTACCAGAAAGGAGAAAAGCTGCCCTCCTTCCTGATGGAGCACTTTTTTTATTTCTTTATTCCTGATCAGTCTTATTTTTCAATTTTTGTAATTCTGTGCTACATTGCAAAAAGTAATTATTAAAAATAAATGACTCGAATCTTAGCTTCATGAGTGAATTGGCTGATCCTGTCATACTATAGAGATGAGAATGCCGTTTGACTTCGATACCCCTATAAACCGCAAAGGCACCGAATGCCTTAAATGGGACATCTATCAAGGCCGTGATGT
>JBEKUA010000083.1:0-5559 GCA_049515495.1 Smithella sp.
CTAATTTTACCTTCGATACAAAATGCTCAATGAGCGTTGTTGAAAACGTTGTTATCGTAGTTGATGCTGTCGGCGGCGTTGAATTTCAAACCCAAAAAGTCTGGGAATTAGCCGACGAATTCAAACTGCCCCGTATCATTTTCATCAACAGAATGGATAAAGAACGCGCGATTTTTAAATCAGCAATGGAAAGCATCAATACCAAATTAAAGAAAAAAGCAACGCCGGTTTGCCTGCCTATCGGCTCTGAAGATAAATTCAACGGCATTGTTGATTTAATCGAAATGAAAGCTTATTTATTTGCCGACAATAAAGGCGCCGGAAAAGTTGTAGATATACCTGAGGATATGAAAGAAGAAGTAAATAATTTACGCGGATCGATGGTGGAGGATATTGCTGAAGCTGATGACGATCTGATGAATAAATATCTCGAAGCCGGTGAACTCTCGGCAGATGAACTAAAAGCCGGTTTGAAAAAAGGCGTTTCCTCGGGAAGCCTTATTCCTGTTATGTGCGGTTCGGCGGTTAAAGGCATTGGAATATCGATGTTGATGGACTTAATTGTCAATGCCTTCGCATCGCCTGTCGATCGCGGAGCAAAAACAGGCAAAAAACCGGGAACAGAAGATATTGAAGAACGGCAGCCGTCCGAAGACGCTCCTTTTTCAGCTATTGTCTTCAAAACTATCGCCGATCCGTACGCCGGAAGGCTGACTTTATTCCGTGTTTATTCCGGCAAACTCAACCCCGATTCATCCGTGTATAATTCGACCAAAAAAATCACTGAAAAATTCGGTCATATCTTTTTTCTTGAAGGAAAAACACAGAAACAGGCGGAAGGCCTTATCCCCGGCGATATTGCGGGTGTGGCCAAGCTCAAGGATACTGTGACAGGCGATACGCTTTGCTTTGAAAAAGCGCCGGTCATTTTTGACAAAGTGGAAATCCCTCATCCTATCATGTCTTTTGCCATCGAACCGAAAACCCGCGGTGATGAAGACAAGATTGCATCTTCAATTCACCGCCTGACAGAAGAGGATCCCACTATTGTCTTTTCCCGCAATACTCAAACAAAAGAAATGATTCTTTCCGGTATGGGCCAGGTGCATATTGAAGTTAATATCGAAAAGATGAAAAGAAAATTCGGCGTGGAAGTCAATCTGAATACGCCGAAAGTTCCCTATCTGGAAACCATCAAAGGCAAAACCAACGTTCAGGGCAAATACAAGAAACAATCCGGCGGACGCGGTCAGTTTGGTGATTGCTGGATAGATATCGAGCCATTGCCGCGCGGCGGCGGTTTTGAGTTTAATGATAAAATAGTCGGCGGCGTTATTCCCGGCCAGTACCGTCCGGCTGTCGAAAAAGGCATTGTGGAAGCAGCAGCAAAAGGCGTGATCGCCGGTTACCCTGTGGTGGATTTCAGAATAAATCTTACGTTTGGATCTTACCACACGGTGGATTCGTCAGAAATGGCTTTTAAAATTGCCGGATCGATGGCCTTTCAAAAAGGCGTGATGGACTGTCAACCGATTCTGCTGGAACCGATTGTCAATATTGACATCGAAGTCCCCGACGAATACATGGGAGATGTGATCGGCGATCTCAACAGCCGTCGCGGACGGGTTCAGGGAATGGATACCAACGGCACCAATCAGGTTATTAAAGGACAGGTTCCTCTGGCGGAAATCCTAAAATACGCTCCTGATTTACGTTCGATGACGAGTGGTCGCGGCAACTTTACCTATACCGAATCTCATTATGAGGAAGTTCCCGCCTATATCGCTGAGAAAATTATCGCCGAATCGAAAAAAGAAGAAGAATAAAATGATTCACATTCCATGTATTCCCACGCTATAGCGGGAATACATGGAAAATGTCTGATCATTAATCTTCCCGGAAGCCCCAGGCGCGCAAAAGAAAATCTTGCTGTAATTTTACCGGCGCTTAAAACACGCTGTTGAAATAATCAAGGGAGATGATTCGGAATGTGCTTCTCCATAAACCACAAAGCGTTGCGCTGATGCGTTCCCGCCCAGTAAATTTTAAGACAACGGGGGCATCGATTATATTCAGTGCAATTTTCAAAAACAAACAACGGCACCAAATCACGAACATCTTCCCTGTTGACAGGATTTAGCTTCCGGTTGCACTCAAGACAAATTCCGAACATCTTTTGCCTGTCTATCTTCAAAGAAAACTTTTCAATAACATTATTGAGCTGATTACCGACATCAATATCTGTAATTATAAAAAGAGAGCCTGAAAATTGGCGCCGGATCATATCTTTTCTTCTGGTAAGAACGATTCTGTTTTCCGCGGCAGCAAGTCGCAACAAAGCCCTGCCGGCTTCTTCAGGAAACACAACCGTATCGTAACCTAAGATGCGAAGCCACTTAGCCAACCTTCCTAATGATGCGTCGGTAATAAATTTGAAATCTTCAAATAAGGAAGGATCGATATTATTTGGGTATTTTTTGTTCATCGATTATCGGCGGCGCTTCATTGGCATGAAGTTCCTTTCGCAAATCACGAACGAGTTTGTTCAAACGTCTGATTGTGCGATTCAAACGAAAGCGTTCTACGATACCCCAGAAACCTGTAATGATCACTCCAATCAGAATGGATATAAAAATCAGCAAATAAGTTGGTATGGGCTTTAAATTACCCAAAAGATTATGATCCAGAATATTATAATGCAACTGTATTGTCGTTAAATTCTGCTGAGAAAAAGTAACGATAAATAAAGAAAAAATTATAACAAGAATTAAATAAATTATTCTCATTACATCATTCCCCCTTATGATATTTTTTAAAAAGAGGCGCAAGATTAGCTGCGGTCGTCGCCACAGCTTCGGGAATAACCCGGACATTCGTCACAACACTCATAAAGTTCGTATCACCTTCCCAGCGCGGAATTACATGGACATGAAAATGTTCTTCAATGCCGGCGCCCGCGGCTTTGCCAATATTGACGCCTATATTGAATCCATCAGGATTCATCGCTTCTTTCATAACCTTGACTGATATTTCCAGAAGATCAAATACGTCTTTTCTTTCCTCTTGAGTCAAGTCTTCGATGTTTCCTACGTGTCGCTGAGGTATTATCATTAAATGACCATTGACATAAGGGTATCTGTTCATCATGACGTAGGCGGTTTTACCTTCGTACATAATATAATCATCACATCTGACGGAACATTTGCAGAAAACACAACCGTCAGATTTTTCCCCTTTAATATAGTCCATGCGCCATGGCGCAAAAATCGTTTCCATATTTAAAACCAGCCGTTTTATTAATTATATTTTTATTATCCTACCTGTTATGTTTTTGTCAATTTCTAATATACCTATGGTTTTAGAAGAGGCAAAACATCTGTCCACCGCCGAACCGGGATTAAAAAACAATACGTTATCTTTTGTATGATTTGCCGGTTTATGCGTATGTCCATAAACAACACAATCCACATCCTTAAACATCTCTGATATTCTTTCTTCAATACCCTGAGGAGATCCCCATCCATGAATCAGGAGGAATTTAAACCCCTTTATATCAAAAAGTAAATGTTCGGGGAACTGTTCTTTAACTGATGAATTGTCCATGTTACCGGATATCACCTTAACATCCTTTTCCCCGAAAATCTCTAAAACACTAACATCAACCAAATCTCCGGCATGAAGAATCATATCAACATCGCTGAAATGCTCAGCAATGCATTTTTTCATATTATCATCATAATCTTCCAGATGAGTGTCTGAAATGACACCAATTTTTATCTTTTTGTCTTCCATAACTGACAACCGTTTTTAATTATTAGCGATAAAAGACAAAAAGACAAGTTTTATTTCCATGAATTCGCAGGCATTTAAATACGCATACCCGGGTATGAGGTAAGCAGGTATTACGAATGATATTTTCCCTCTGGAATCGAATATTCATAAAGGGGGAAAAGCTTTTAATTTGACTTTATTGCCAAGTAAAGTTATTAATTGTTTATGAATAGTTTAGAAAATTCGCTCAACAAAATTGCCGAAATCATATTGCCTATTGATGAAGCTTCCCTCACCTCGTTGTGGGACAAATACAAAAAAAAGGTGGAGCAATTTTCCGGCTCTGCCGAGTGGGAAAAAGCAGTAATTATCTTTTCGATAATAAACGCCGTACGAACAAAAAATGCCATTTTAAATGAAAAAATTTTAAAAAATAATCCCTCCCATAAAACAAAACGGCCAGAAATATCTAAAGAAAAACCTTATTTAAAACTGGTTAAATAATGGATAAAAAAGCGGAATTAAAACTAATCGCTAAGTTAAGAAAAGAGATTGAATACCATAATAAAAGATATTATCAGCAGGACGCTCCTGAAATTTCAGATGCTGAATACGACCGCTTAATGCTGGAATTACAGGAATTGGAAGACCGTTATCCGGAAGAATTTTCAGCGGAATCTCCAACCCAGCGAGTGGGCGCTGCGCCGCTGGCTAAATTTGCTTCTTTTAACCATCCATCACAAATGTTTAGTATTAAAGATGCGTTTTCTAAAGAGGAAATACTAGACTTCGACAGCAATATTAAACGTGTAATAAAAAGTAACGATATTTTATATGTTGCCGAACCAAAGATAGATGGATTAGCAATCAATCTTATTTATGAAAATGGATTTTTCACAAAGGGAGCGACGCGTGGCGACGGAACTACCGGCGAAGATGTCACGCAAAATCTCAAAAGAATTCGTACCCTGCCTAAAGAAATCCAAAATGCAGCAGACAAAAAAATCCCCTCTTTCATAGAAATACGTGGCGAAGTTTATATCGAAATAGAAGATTTAAAAAAACTCAATGAGGAAAGGATTAAAAATGGTGAAGAACCTTTCGCCAATCCTCGAAATTTGGCTGCAGGTTCATTACGTCAGCTTGATTCAGAAGTTACTGCAAAACGACCTCTGAAAATTTGTCTCTATGCGGTTGGTAATGTTAGCGGTATAAGTTTTTTAACTCAATTGGAAGTTCTGCAAACTCTTGACAGTTGGGGTTTCCCTGTTAATAAAGATATTAGCAAGCAAGCTCTGGATATCAATGCCTGTATTAATTATTTTGATCGTATAGGCACTATCAGAAAGAATTTGCCTTATAAGATTGATGGTATAGTTTTAAAAGTTAATTCTTTAAAAATGCAAGAAACATTAGGAAATATTTCTCGCTCACCGCGCTGGGCATTGGCATGTAAATACCCAGCCGTGCAAGAAAAAACAAAAATCATTAAAATAGATACTCAAGTAGGACGTACTGGTATTTTAACACCTGTAGCCATTATGAAACCTGTAAATGTAGATGGCGTAATGGTTAGTCGCGCTACTCTTCACAATATGGATGAAATTGAAAAAAAAGATATTCGAATTGGAGATACAGTTATAATTGAGCGTGCGGGAGATGTCATTCCCCAAATAGTTAAGGTTGATGACTCAGTAAAAAGGGATGGAACTGAAACAAAATTTCTTATGCCTTCAACATGTAAAGAATGTGGTTCAAAGATAATTAGACTTGAAGGTGAAGCTTCTT
>JBEKUA010000084.1:0-6226 GCA_049515495.1 Smithella sp.
CGGCCTGATCAACTGCCATTGCGGTGGTGCTAAATGCGAAAACTAATGCTACTACAATTAATACTAAACGCTTCATCTTGAAATTCTCCTTGTTAAATCACTTTTTATTTTAATATACTCAAAATTAAGGGACAGGCAAATACCTGTCCCTTAATTTGAACCACATAAAGTTTTTACAACCTTATTTTGCTGCGGGAGCTGCTTCTTCGGCTTTCTTCTCGTCAGCTTTCTTTGCTTTCTTTGCTTTCTTTACTTTCTTTGCTTTCTTTACTTTCTCTGCTTTTGCGGGAGCAGCTTTTTCTACTGCGGGAGCAGCAGCGGGAGCGGCAACAGGCTCAGCCGCCATAACGGTGGTGCAAAATGCGAAAACCAATGCGATAACAAACAATCCTAAACGCTTCATCTTAAAATCCTCCTTGTTAAATTACTTTTTTTATTTTAATAATACCCCTTAAAATTAAGGGACTCCAACTAAACTGCAACTATTTTTTATCTGAGGCTGACTTTGCTCCAGACGATTTAACCTCTTTTTTCTTCAAAATGACTTTGGCCACTCTCGATGCTGTTAGTTTGCCATCTTTTTCCGTATAATCTATTTTCACGGAATCATTTACCATGATACCGGAAGATGGCTTATCTAAATTAAACTCCATGTTTTCTATATCGCCTTTAACGGTACGTTCAATCTTAATTGACTCATTGGAAATTTCGACAACTTTTCCTGTAGCATGCATCCTGGCGGCCTTTACAACATTTGTCCTAACAGGGGAAGCGGTTTTATCAGCGGCAAAAGCTAAAGTTGACAAAAGAAAAATCGCGCCAACCAGATACAATAAAGCTTTCTTCATGATTAACTACCTCCACATTATTTCTGATATGCACTAAAGCAACTTGTATGCCAATAAACAAAAAATAATATATAATTTCTATGTGCTTGAAATAAATGATTAATATTTTTTCATGGGAAACGTCTACCATTTTTTATTCATGAAATGGGGAATGATTACCCTACTGTGGGGAATAATTCATCATACATATCGAACCTCTCCCCGGAAATCCGCAAAGAATCCTGGATTCTAAAGGGAAATTATAATTCCACATTCTCTAACTTACCCTGCCGCAAGCTGCGAGGATGCATTGGCTGCCATAAATCACTAATTGACCGATAATATCCTTTCATGTAAATCACATAGGGAATGCGGAGATGTAAATATATGAATATAGAAGAAGAAACAAATTGCGATATTATTGTTGTTGGCGGCGGGGCCGCCGGCCTTATGGCAGCGGGCCGTGCCGGAGAATTGGGTGCCGGAGTTTTACTGCTCGAAAAAACAGATAGTTGCGGGAAAAAAATTCTGGTCAGCGGCAAGACACGTTGTAATTTAACCAATTCGGCGGATTTGAAGAATTTTATTTCCATGTATGGAGATAACGGCCGTTTCCTTTTCAGCGCTTTTCATAATTTTTTCCGTCCGGAGTTGCTTGATTTTTTGAATAATCTCGGCCTTGCCACGAAGGTGGAACGCGGCGGTAGAATATTCCCTGTCTCCGATGATGCCCATGATGTCGTGCGCGTTTTTAAAAAATATCTCTCTCAAAATAGCGTCTGTGTAAAACTGAATACCAGGGTTACTGGAATTATAATAAGAAATAATGTCGCTTGCGGTGTCAGGACACCGGAAGGAGAATATTTCTCCAAAGCGGTTATACTGGCAACGGGCGGCTCGACCTGGCCATCTACCGGCTCGACCGGCGATGGCTATAAAATCAGCGCCGCACTGGGGCACAACATAGTAAAACTAAAACCGGCATTAGTGCCTCTGGTTGTGCATGAACAAAAACTTGCTCAATCCATGCAGGGGGTGAGCCTGCGCAATGTCCGCGCAACGGCGTTTCAGGGTAAAGCTAACTCGATTGATTCTACACTTGTGCCTGATTACGTATATGGCCGCGGAGAAAAAAAATCACCGCGGCATCCGGTAATTGAAAGCCGCTTCGGGGAAATGCTCTTCACTCATTTCGGATTGGGCGGACCGATTATTTTGTTGATGAGTCTGTCTGTTGTTGAAGCTTTAGAGAAAGGTCCTGTATCTTTGTTGATTGATTTAAAACCGGCATTGACCCCGGAACAATTGCACAAGCGCCTGCAGCGGGATATGGACAAATCGAGTAAAAGGAAAATCGGCGGCATCATGAAAGAATATCTGCCCGCCAAGATGATTGAACCGTTTATCGAATTGACCGGCATTGATAAAGAAAAACTGGCGCATCAGATCACTGCTCTCGAAAGAGGGGAAATTGTTGAGATCCTCAAAGCGCTGCGCTTTAATATAAAATCACCTTTAGCGCTGGAAAAGGCAATAGTTACGGCAGGAGGTGTTTCCCTTGCGGAGATAGACCAGCGCACAATGGCTTCCCGATTAAT
Organism: Smithella sp.; assembly: GCA_049515495.1. Lineage (GTDB taxonomy): Bacteria > Desulfobacterota > Syntrophia > Syntrophales > Smithellaceae > Smithella. The sequence continues at coordinate 2,426 of JBEKUA010000084.1, forward strand.
TAACGGACTGTACTTTTGCGGCGAGGTTATGGACATCGACGCGGACACCGGAGGCTATAACTTGCAGGCCGCTTTCTCGACAGGATATATAGCGGGCGAAAAATCAGCCGAGTATATAAAGTCATTCCCGCGTTAAATATAATATCATACAAATTTTTATACCAAGTCGCATTCAAAGGATCAGCTTCGGCAAGGAGGTCGGCTTGGGCAGGCGTATTTCTAATACGTTGAGGAAGCCGACGGCGCTGCTAACAAAGTTAGTCAAAGAATGCGGCGTGGTATCATAATTCAGGTGCGATTGACGGCACCAAACAAGCCAGAAGCAAGAGTTCCTTGCCGGTATTTCTAACCTGATGTTCTTCATCAGGAGGCATGAAAACAACATTTCCCGGCCTGATCGGATTCCACTTACCGTTACCGTAAATTTCGCCAACACCTGAGTGAATAAACATTTCATGTTCCCACGGATGAGCGTGTTTTGGTGTATGCCCTCCCGGCATTATCTCGAATATGCGCATGCAAAAATTAATTGCGCCGTCTGCCTTGCCCACCACCACACGACCGGCAACTCCCCTGGCCGCATCATTATCAAAATGAGTTGGTGTAACGGATTCATAATTTATTAATTTCATAATAGGCTCCTGCTTCATTTAAAATCTTTGTTTAATCACTAAGTGATGCAAATATTTCACTCAACGTCGGATGCGGTAGCACCCATGATCGCATCTTCTTTTTGGTTAACCCATTGGACACGGCCAATATCAAAGGTGTGATTAATTCAGCAGCATCTTCGCCGGCAATCGTCGCGCCGATAAGTTTATCCTGATGGAAGATAGCTTTTACAAAGCCCTGTCCCAGCAATTCAGAACGCGCAATAATGTTGGCGCTGTAATTGGATGTAACAACTTCTACAGAAAGACCTTCATCTTCAGCACGTTTTTGTGTAAAACCTACACGCGCAATCTGCGGATGACTGTAAACAACTGAAGGAATAAAGTTTTCGTTATAGGAAAAGTCATTATCCCCAAAGATATATCCTGCCGCGAATTTTGCCTGCTGCATTGCCCGGTGAGCCAGCATCATGCCGCCGGTGACGTCGCCCACCGCGTAAATACCGGCCACATTAGTCATCATATTTTTATCTATTTTTATTCCAGCTTTCGTATATTCAATACCTAGTTTGTCTAATTCTTCCGTATTTAACAAAGGTTTTCTTCCCGTGCAAAGAAGCACGCAGTCGGCACTCATTTCCAATGGTTTGCCATCCTTTTGGACAAGCATCACAATGCCGCCACCTGTATCTTTCAGACTCTCCAGTTTTGTCGAAGTGTTAACGGCAACTCCCATGCGGATCAATTCCTGACTCAGCATTTCCGCGCATTCCTGATCCTCAAGAGGAATGATCCTGTCTAATATTTCCACTATTATTACTTTTACGCCCAGTTCGGCAAAAAAGGTCGCAAATTCCACACCGATAACACTGCCGCCTACAATTATTATGCTTGACGGAAGTGAGCTCAGATTGAGGATACCATCTGATGTCAAAATTCTTTCGGAGAGATTAATTCCCGGAAGAATTTGCGGCACAGAGCCCCAGGCGATAATAATATTTTGGGTAAAAAAGTTTTCGCTTTTTCCCGACGCATCGGTAAAACGCACTTCCTTGGGAGAAGTAATTTCGCCAGTGCCCAATTTAGTTTCTACTTTGCCTTCGGCAAGAACTTTTTGCGCACCCAAAGCAGAAACCTTCACAATTCGCTGCTGATGTTTTTTAATAGCGGAAAAATCAATGGAAGCATCCGTTATATTAATTCCCATTCTTTTCAGTTTTTTCAAATCCGCATAATATTTGCTGCAACTAAGAAGCGCTTTGGTTGGTATACAGCCCCGATGCGTGCACGTGCCGCCCCAACCGTCTTTTTCAATAATAAGGACTCGTTTTTTCTTTGCCGCGGCAAGTTCCGCGGCGGCAAGCCCGCCCGGACCACCGCCGATTACTATCAAATCATAATTCCCAGACATATTTATACCTCATCATTTGTATCACAACGTTATTGTACAAAACGGATGTCAGACCCTCTAAAGTACTTTTGCTGCGTGATAAGAGCTGCGCATCAACGGCCCCGCTTCCACGTATTTAAAACCTTTCTTATAAGCTATTTCCTCGAACCCGGCAAATTCATCAGGGTGATAGTATTTAGCCACCGGCCAGTGTTTAAGCGTCGGCTGCTGATATTGCCCGATGGTCAGACGCTCGCAGTCAACCGATGCCAGATCATCAATCAGTCGCAGAACATCCTCACGGCTTTCTCCGAAGCCTATCATAAAACCGCTTTTGGAAATAACCGAGGATGAACTTATTTTTTTGAGCAGATTAAGGGAGACATCGTAATTACCCTGCGGCCTCAATTGCGCAAACATTGGTTTTACAACTTCCATATTGTGGTTGATTACATCCGGCCTTGCCTGAATGACTTTTTCCAATGCCGCTTGATTTCCCTCAAAATCGGGAATTAATATTTCTATCCTGAGGGCAGGCAAAGCCTTTTGCAATTCACCGACATAATGAGAAAAGACCGAAGCTCCGCCATCCGGCAAATCATCACGGGTAACGGAGGTAATTACAACATATTCCAGTTTCATCTTTTTTGCGGCGTCTATTAAATGATGAATTTCTTTTTCATCAACTGCCGCGGGCTTTCCATGTTCGACATTACAATATAGGCAGTCGCGTGTGCAAACATTTCCCATAATCAGGAATGTTGCCGTGCCATTGGCAAAGCATTCGGCCATATTGGGACAGGCCGCTTCCTGACAAACAGTATGCAATTGAAGACCGGCAAGGGTTGATTTTATATTGCGGCACTCATTGGAATAAGGAGGACGGACTTTTAGCCATGAAGGCTTGCGGAGGATTTGTAATTTTTCGTTTATTTGATTCATAGATTATTCTACATGACCTAACAATCGCATATAGAAACGGAATTGCCATCCCCGATCAGGTCGAGGGCAAGCCTGTGCGCCAGGCACTCCTCAATGAACAAAACCTAAGGTTTTTTCCAGCACACATCCGGTTTGCGCGCGGCCAGCATTTCCGTCTCCGTTGGCTCAATCATAATCGCCTCAGGCACAATCAACGGAAAATAAATAGTCGGTGGATGATAACCATAATCAATCAACTTTTTGGCAATATCTGTCGTGTGCACCCCATTTTCGGCAACTTGTCTCTTCCCTGAAAACACACATTCGTGCATACAGCCCCGATCATAAGACAAATCATAATATGGTTTTAGTTTTTCTTTGATGTAGTTGGCGTTGAGCACAGCCATTTCGGTAGCACGCTTTAATCCTTCCGCGCCTAAAGAGCGAATATAGGCATAGGCTTTCACAATGACATTAAAATTCCCGTAAAAAGAACGAACGCGACCGATGGTATCCGGGAATTTTTCCGACCAACTATATTTATCACCGGTTTTTAAAATACGGGGCACGGGCAGAAAATCGATAAGAGCTTTACCCACACCCACTGGACCGCTGCCGGGTCCTCCGCCGCCATGCGGCGTGGAAAATGTTTTATGCAGGTTAAGTTGAATAACATCGAAGCCCAAATCGCCCGGCCTGGTTTTGCCCATAAAAGCATTGGCATTAGCGCCATCACCATAGAGCAATCCGCCTTTGTAGTGAATAATTTGCGCCACCTTCTCAATATTACGTTCAAACAATCCCAGCGTGTTGGGATTGGTGAGCATCAAAGCGGCCACATCTTCCGTCATCAAAGACTGCAGATGTTCAATATCAACA
>JBEKUA010000085.1:0-5515 GCA_049515495.1 Smithella sp.
CAGAGAAACTGCCGGATCAAAGTTTCCCGAACCATTGATGCTTGTCAAAACCGACGCGCCCAAGGGGCTGATGCCTTTATGGACACTCACGGGAATCATCTCCATGCCCAGAAACATCAATATATGCGTCAGATGCGTTGTTTCGAGGCCGCCGTGACGTAGCCACGCTGCCGCCATGCTCGCGCCGATTTTGTTTTTCATGCGGCCCGCCGTCAGGTTGCCGAAAACAAACACACGGAATCGGTCAAGAAGCGCCGCCATCCGCGCGGAAGTGCGCATGAAATACACGGGGCTTGCCAAAACAAGAATATCCGCTGTTTCTGCTTTTTCAAAGACAGCCTGTGCATCATCCTTGATTGAACAGTATTTGCCCGGCATTTGTCTGGCCAGACAGAAATTGCAGTGGATGCAGTCGCGAATTTTCAAGCCGGAAAGTTTGACGAGGTGATGTTCAATATTTTTTACGGGTAAACTTTCAAGCGCGCGATTCAGCAGCGTTTCAACATTGCCTTTTTTTACCGGACTGCCGGAAATACCTAAAATTTTGTACGTCATAAAGTTTCCTTAAAGATTTAAACTCCATTGTGATGAATAAAGATTGGTTTACCTGTGTCAATTTCCAACACGATAGGTTTTCAATAAGCCGGTCGGTGGTACCAATTTAATTATAACGTAACTCTCAAAAAAGGAAATAGCAAAAGTAATTATTAAACAATAATTGGCTTGACTAATGAATCGTGTTGCCTTAGTTTTTTGTGCTAAGACCGGATTAAAATATATTAATTGTTGGACCTAAAAGAAAGCATGAAAAAATCATACGTTCACGGTTACGATCATCGGGAAAATATACGGTTACAGGATCAAGCCTCTACGCTGGTAGAGTTACTTCACTCGGATACTTCGTATCCGGCAGGGAGCCTTGTTTTGGAAGCCGGTTGTGGCGTTGGCGCGCAAACAGTCACCCTCGCGAAAAACAGCCCCAATGCTTTTATTACTTCAATTGATATATCCGGGACCTCTCTTGTTGAAGCCGGGAAAAAAGCAGCAGAAGCAGGTTTGACCAATGTTAAATTCGAACAAGCTGACATTTTTAATTTACCTTATGAGCCGGACTCCTTTGACCACATTTTCGTTTGTTTTGTTCTGGAACATTTATCGCATCCAATCGAGGCGCTGCAAATGCTGAAAAAACACTTGAAGCGAGGAGGCACCATTACGGTAATCGAGGGAGATCATGGCTCTGCCTATTTTTATCCTGACAGCGAGTCTGCACATAAGGCTATTGCGTGTCAGGTTGAACTGCAACGACAGGCTGGCGGCAACGCCATGGTGGGCAGAGAGCTTTATCCGCTGTTGCACGAATCAGGCTTTGACTCAATTCGAGTATCTCCCCGAATGGTCTATGTTGATTCCAGTAAACCGGAACTTGTCGAAGGTTTCACGCAAAAGACATTCACGGCTATGATTGAGGGTGTCCGTGAACCGGCAATCAAATCGGGAATAATCCAACAAAATATTTTTGAAAAAGGAATCAGGGATTTATACAGGACGGCGGAGCCCGACGGAGTATTTTGCTATACGTTTTTTAAGGCAATAGGAACTAAATAATTACCAGACAGCCTGATGCCTCTGAAAGAGCAAATACATAATGCGTAAAACAGATAGGGAGATAAAAGACAGGAAAGATATTGACGGCATCATAGGGCGTTGCCGGGTTTGCCGTCTATCAGTGTGTGACGATGATCAGCCTTATATTGTTCCTCTGAACTTCGGTTATGACGGCAGCTTTCTCTATTTTCATGCGGCGCGTGAAGGAAGAAAGATAGATATCATCAAGAAAAACAACAAGGTTTGTTTCGAGTTTGATATCCTCTATGATATTGTGAAAGCTGAAGAGGCCTGCAAATGGGGATCGAAATACGAAAGCGTCATTGGATCAGGGACAGTCGAGATATTAGAGGATTTAGAGGCTAAAAAAGATGCGCTTGAATGGATTATGCGTCAATATGGAAGTGGCACACGGGGTTTTACAGAAGAAATACTTAAAAAGACCCTGATTCTTCGTGTGCAGGTGCTGGAAATTAGCGGCAAAGCCCGATAATGAATCTTTATTGCCAACTAAAAAAATAAACATTCTTGCAATTATACACAAATTGTCAATTTCTATGAAAATATAATGTTTTAACCCGCAATGAAGATAATTAATGGCAGATGGTGAACATTACTGTCATGTCAAACATTCTTTTAAAAAGATATTGACTTTGTGATTTTTGATCTTATATTTTAAAAATGAGTAAAATGCAGTATTTATTATAATTTATCATTAAGTTCGATTAACATAATGGAAGCATAAAGTTCAATCTATTCATTTATCAACTCGTTGCCGGCGGCACCTCTGTACATATCAGTTCAACCCTTAACTAATCTAAAGGGGATATTGCGCTATGAAAAACAAGATCGAAGCAATGTCTAAAAACAAAAAACAGGTTAAAGCTGCAAAAAAGGGAATCCCGTTTCTCAAAAAATCTTTGTTATCAAATAAAAAAGAAACCGAAAAAAAGAAAAATAAAGAAACAGGCAAAAAGAAATCCGCGTTAAGAGATACTGTGTCTTTGAAAAGGCCTGCGGCGAAGGCACTAAATAACAAAGGTGCCGGAAGATACAGGGATTTTCTGGAAAATATTCACGATGGATGTTTTGAATTAGACCTTGCCGGTAACGTAACTTTTTTTAACAATTCGATATGCCGTATTCTCGGATACTCCGGTGAAGAATTAATGGGAATGAATTACCGGCGCTATACGGATAAAGAAACCGCAAAAAAAGCCGTTAAAGCTTATAACAAAGTTTATAAAACGGGCAAACCCATTAAAAAATTTAGTTGGCAGATTACGAGAAAAGATAATGCGAAAATATATATTGAAGGTTCTATATCATTACGAAAAGATTCATCAGGCAAACCAATAGGATTTATAGGAATTTTAAACGACATTACCGAACGTAAGCAGGCAGAGAAAGCCATCAGAGAAAGCAAGAAGCGTTTTAAGGCACAATATCATGGAAGCCCAATTCCGACATTTACCTGGCAAAAGATTAGTGCGGACTTTGTGTTGTTGGAATGTAATAATGCAGCGCTGGCTGTGACCGGAGAAAACATCAAACAATTCATCAATAAAACGGCACAGGAGATATATCGTGATCAACAGGATGTGTTGCAGGATATTCACAGATGCTTTGAAGAAAAAGCGGTAATTAAAAAGGAATTGAAGTCAAAGCATTTCATGCCCGGAAGGGATATAATAGCCACATATGCCTTTGTACCGGATGATCTTGTCATGGTGCATGTTGAAGATATTACCGAGCGTAAGCGTGTCGAGGAATCACTGCGGCAGAGCGAAGAACTGTACACGAGACTGGTAAATGCCATTCCTGATATTGTTATCCGCACCGATCTTGCGGGTAACATCCTTTTTGCGAATGATTATACACTGCTAATAAGCGGTTACAGTCGGGTTGAAATAGAAGGCAGGAACATGTTAATGTTCATTTCTCCTGAAGACCGCGAGAGAGTAATGCAAGATGTCAAACTCATGATGGAACGCTACCGGGGTCCCAAAGAATACAATCTAGTGAAAAAAGACGGTAGTAAAATTCCCATCGAAGTGAATGGAGATGTCCTTCGGAATGAAGATGGAACGCCTTTTGGTCTTGTTAATGCGTGTCGGGACATCAGTGAACGAAAGCGTACGGAAATGATTCTTCGGGAAAACGAAGAACGTTTACGCGGCATTACTCAGAATATGCCGGGACTTATTTATAGATTCTATGCAAAAGACAACGGCGAATACGGATTGAGCTACGCCAGTGGACATTTGTCGGAGTTTTTTGGTGGAACGACAAATTTGGATGATATGTTTCCATTCTTCCTTTCTCATGTCCATGAGGAAGATAAAAACAGATTTCTTACATCTATTAAAACAGCCGTGGAAACAAAAACTTCCTGGAATTTTGAAGGTCGAATCTACACACAATCGGGCGAAATGATATGGTTTCAGGGACTGTCCACGCCAACTCGCCATGAAGATCAAATGATGGTCTTTGACGGTATTTTATTGAACATTACACAGCGCAAGCAGGCGGAAGAAAATTTCCGTAAAGTTTTCATGATAGCGCCGGATTGTATAGTTATCAGCCGGCTGAAGGATGGGCTCATTATTGACGTAAACAAAGGGTATGAAGATATATTGGGATGGAAAAGAGAGCAGATTATTGGAACAAAGTCTACTGAACCGCCATACAAATTCTGGGTGGATCTATCGGAGCGGGATGTCATGGTGGCAGACTTGAGATCAGGCAGGGATGTCCTGCGTCGTGAAGCTGATTTTTTGCGAAGTGACGGCTCCATGCGAACCGGCATCTATTCTGCCCGCCTCATCAATATAGCCGGCGAAGAATGTTTGATTTTTGTTTTACAGGATATCACCGAGCAAAAAAATATGGAAGAAGCACTGCGTCAAAGCGAGGAAAAATACAGAAGCATTCTGGAAAATATTCAGGAAGCCTATTTTGAAGTCGATCTAACCGGCAATTTTACCTTTTTTAACGATTCATTATGTCGACTGACAGGGTGCTCCAGACAAGAATTGGCCGGTGCGAATTACAGGGATTTTTCGGATACAGAAACTTCAGAAAATGTTTTCCAGGCGTTTAATAAAATTTACAAAACAAAAGAACCCAACGAAGGACTTGATTGGCTTATTATAAGAAAGGATGGAACAAAAAGATACATTGAAGCCTCCGTATCGCTAAAGCAAGATTCATCGGGCAATCCAACCGGATTTAAGGGAATCATTCGCGATATCACGGAACGCAAACATATAGAGCAGGAACTGGAAAATATGGCAACCCACGACATCCTGACCGGACTGCCCAACCGTTTAATGTTCAGCCAGTTGCTCAATCACGCCATCCAGGCAGCAAGGCGTTATCAGCGGCAGTTTGCCGTCCTCTTCATCGATTTGGATCGCTTCAAAATAATCAATGATACCATGGGGCACGAGGCAGGGGATCAAATGCTTCGGGAAATTGCTAATCGGTTTAGACAGTCACTGCGTGCCGTCGATGTTGTCAGTCGTCTGGGCGGAGATGAATTCATTATCCTGATTGAGGAAGTGAACGAATTGAATCAAATCGCGACCCTGGCCAAGAAGATACTTGCCTCTACTATGAAACCAGTGGTGATTCTGGATAATGAGTGCCGCGTAACGGCCAGTATTGGCATCAGTATATTTCCTATAGATGGAGAAGACGATCAAACACTAATGAAAAACGCGGATATTGCCATGTATTTTGCCAAGGAGGAAGGTAAGAACAATTACCAGTTTTATTCCAAAGAAATTAAAACACAATCAACCGAACGCATGTCTATCGAAACAAATCTTCGTTTCGCACTGGATAGAAAAGAATTTTTTCTGGACTATCAAGCCAGGTTGGATTTTAAAACCGGCATGATAAC
>JBEKUA010000086.1:0-5513 GCA_049515495.1 Smithella sp.
TTTCTTTTTTTTATGGTTTCGTGAAAAATCGCCTCGTCTACGGCCATGTTTTCAAAAATATTGCGATATTGAAAATCCAATAATCTCCAGGCCATAAAAAGGCTCAGTCGCTTTCTTCCTGTGTCACAAAATCATGGTAATTTGATGCGGCAAGAAGGTCTTCCAATTGCTCCAGATTATCCATTTCGATGACAACCAGCCAGCCGGTATCATAAGGATCCCGGTTTATTATACTGACATCTTCAATGATATCTTCATTAATAACAACAACCGTGCCACTGACGGGAGAAATCAAATCCACCACTTCTTTGACGGATTCGAGGGAACCGAATGTTTCGTCGCGTTCTACATAAGTATCAGTTTCAATAAACTCAACAGAAAGAATATCTCCTAATCTTTCCTGAGCATAATCCGTAATACCTATTGTGGCCATATATCCGTCAACCCGCAACCATATATGCTCGCAACTATAAATTATGTCTTCCGGAAATACTTTCATAATAGGACAACCTCTTCTTTTATTCTATAATGGTAAGTTCTTTATCCATTTTTGTCAACTTTTCGCAACTATTTTCTTTCACCAATACAGTATCTTCTATTCTTATGCCCCACAGCCCCGGAAAGTATAATCCCGGCTCTACGGTAACCACCATCCATGGTTTCAAAATATCATTGGAATTTGAGGATAAACGAGGAGCCTCATGAATGTCCAAACCAACGCCATGTCCTGTGCCATGCGAAAAATAACGGCCATATTTTTTACCAAAAACACTTCGCACGCGCCGATCAATATCGGCGGCGGAAACATCCGCTTTAATACCGGATATGGCCAGGTCATGAGCATCTTTAACCATCTGATAAGCATTTTTTTGCCTGTCTGTCAATTTCTCAAAAGCAATGGTGCAAGTTTCGTCTGAACAATAGCCTTTATACTTAACGCCAAAATCAATAACAATTAAATCTCCCTTTTTTATTTCTCTATCGGTCGGTCGGGCATGGGGAAGAGAAGAATTTTTTCCTGAAGCGATAATAGCTTCAAAAGCAATTCCATCGGCGCCGTAATTTCTGGCATTAATCTCGAGCTGCAATGCCAATTCTTTCTCCGTACAACCGGATTTTATTTGGTCGACAAGAAAATGAATGGCAGATGAAGAAATTTCCGCTGCCCGTTTCAGGAGATCTATTTCAGTTTCATCCTTGCAAGCCCTGATTAATCTCAGATCATCCGTTAAATCTATAAATATCTCTTTGGGGATACTACGCGTCAACTGATTATACATCTCCAGCGTGATCGAATCCGTTTCGAAACCGATACGTTTTAATTTAATTTTTTTTATTGCCTGAACGATTCCCTCAACCTTATTCTTATATTCTATTATTTGAATATCGGTTGCTTCCAGGCCGGCCTGAGTTGTATAGCGGCCGTCAACAAGCAAACCTGTCTGATCCGAACCGATCAAAAGAACACCGTCACTGCCGGTAAAACCGGAAAAGTAGCGGATGTTATTCATGTTAAAGAAAATCAAACTATCAATTTTCCAGGCAGAAAATTTTTTCTGAAGGCGGGATATTCTAACGGACATGTTTTTATTTTTCCGCAGCATTTATATTCAACCTTTTGATATTTTCCAGCCAGGAAGAAAGCGTTTTTATCAAATTGCCGGGTTCAGGAAAGTTCCCGTTCGCTGACGACTGTGAAACCAATGACGTTTTGAGTTTATCGAGCACGGCCAAAGCCTGCGCATTTTGAGGTTCTTTTTTTATTACTTCTTCAAGAATTATTTCTGCGTCCAGCAAATGCCCCTGTTTAATATACAATTGGGCTAATGTAAGTGTAAAAAATTCCGGTTCGGGAATATTCTCATTATATATAACATCAACTTCAGGGACAGGATTGTCCTCCTGTTCCAGAAGAAACATCTTCCCGATAACTTCTCTTGCCTTTTGGGCGCCTGGATGCAAGGAAATAACTTTTTCGTAACAAGCAGCCGCATCCTGATGAAAACCTTTTTCCCGATAAGTATCTCCCACCCGTTCATAAACAAGAATCAGCCCGGAAACAATTTCCTCCAAATTCCGCAATACTTCACGTACATCATCCAGCCTTCCCATACCAATAAGGGCGTTACACATTATTATATGGGCATCGGCATCCACAGGAAAAGAATTCAATCGCTCCCTGGCAAGATTCAATGCTTTGAGCAGATTGTTCTGCCCTAAAAGCTCTTTCGATTCGTCAAGAAAATCGTCACGTTCTCCCTCAAAAGTGTTGTTTTTCATATTTTAAGGCTAACCTATTAAATAAAAAGGTGTTGATTTTGCGGTAACTAACATATGCCTATATAGCGTGTCAAGGATGGAAAGAATTAAATATTGCGGCAGACTATTTCAAGGACTTCAGATAATTTTCGGCCATTCTGCCAAAAGAAGATTCAGGCGATAACTTAATGACAGTTTGAAATTCTTTTTTAGCATTCTTATTATCTTTAATTTTTAAATAATTTTGACCTAATAAAAGATGAGCGTCCAAAAGTGAAGGATCTAATTCAATTGATTTCTTAAAATGCCGTATAGCTTCCGTAATATTGTCCTGATCAGAATAAATAATTCCCACGTTTTTCTCGATTTGCGGCCGTAATTTTGAAAGAGGATCTATATTAAGCGCATCCTGATATTTCACTAAAGCCGTTTTATAATCCTTTTTGGAGTAATAAGCCCATGCCAAATTATAAAGAGCGATTGAAGGCGTATCATATATTGGATTACTGAGAGCTTTGTCAAATTCCTCAATCGCCTGATCCCAGAGATTTCTATCTGAGTATAATGTGCCTAAATAATTATGCGCTTCGGAATAATCTTTATTCAGAGAGATCGCCTCTTTGAATTCCTCGATGGCTTTGTCTTTCATGCCTTTGCCATGATAAGACATGCCTAAATAATAATGAACTTTAGGATTGCCGTAATAGTATTTTTCAGCTTCCAGAAGCTCTTTTAAGGCACTATTATAATTTCCCACTTCTATATAAGAAATGCCTTTATTCAAAAACAGTTCCGATTGCTGCCTGTGCCACGGAGTATAGGTGCAGGAGGAACAAAGAAGTATTGCCAGAAAAAAAAGGTAAAACAAAACTTTGCTTACAATCAGTTTCACTTAATTAAAACCATCCTTCAATTTGAAAAACATGGCGCTGATAAAAGTATAAGCGCACAGATAACAGAATTATTCACTTATTGCTTTTCCCGGCGGGGTCTCTTTAACCGGCGAGGCCTCTTTTAAACCACTGTTTTTTAGTATCTTAGGTGTCACAAAAACCAATAATTGTTTTTTGGTGTTGCTTACGTCCTCTGTTTTGAATAACCATCCCAGAACGGGAATTTGCTGAAGAAAGGGCCAGCCGCTCACGGATTTCTCTTCGTCTGACTGCATAACTCCACCAATAACGACAGTGTCTCCATCACTAACAACAACCTTTGATTCAATTGCGCTTGTTTTGATGGGAGGATTGCCCAGCACTGCATCTGCATAATCGGGGCTATCATTGTTTGCTTTGATTTCCATGGAAATTTTTCCTTCATCGGTTATTTTCGGCGTCACTTCCAGGCTCAACATGGCGTCTTTAAAAGAAACGGTTGCCGGTGATGTGCCTGATGCCGCAGTTGTATACGGGATTTCAGCACCCTGCTTAATAATAGCCTTAATGCCTTCCATAGTCACGACCTTGGGTGCAGAAATTAATTTCCCGGTGCCGTTAACTTCCAAAGCGGCCAGTTGGGTTTCAAGAAAGCCCGTTGCACCGCCAAATACCAGACCAATAGCCGGTGATGCCACAGTTGACGGAAAATTTACAGCGGCCATAGCTAAGCTTGCTCCCGAACTAGTTGTCACACCGATTTGAGAAGGATAAACTTGTGAATATGGATTTGCTGAAGATGTATTGCTGCCGCCAGTGAGGCCTAAACCATAAGTGCCGCCGCTGACATTCTGCTGATTTCCAAAACCCCATTGAACTCCAATATTTCTGATAAAGCTTTCGTCTGCCTCGACAATTTTTGCTTCAATTAATATTTGCTTTAATAAACCTTTCTCAGACATATGTTTCAGTTCCCTTGCTTTTCGCGCATCTTCAGCTTCTATTTGAGACTTTTCAGCCAAAGTTCTGTCAGCTTCATCTTGTTTTTTTCTGGTCAATGATAACACACTAATAACATTACCCATTTGTTTTTGGGCTAAACCATTTGTGTCCAATATTGTATCTAGGGCTTGTCCCCATGGGACATTTTTCATGGTTAGAGTTACCGTCCCTTTTACATCATCACCGCTGACTATGCTGATATCGCCGTATTCAGCCATCAAACGCAAAACGCTTTTTATGTCCGCGTCCTGAAAATCAAGAGAGATTATTCGATCTTTACCTTTTTTTACGGTTTCTTTATAAGCAGACGCATTTTCTGTTTCATTTTTCTTAACGTCATCACTATTGTCCGCTGTTTCGGTGCTTACTTTCGCGACTATTTTTCTCGGCCCAGTTGTTTTCGGAGAACCATTTGCTTTCTTTGCCTCCAAACTGGAAACATTAAAATCAATTAAAACATTGGACCCTTCCTGCCTTATTGAATAAGGAACAATTTTATTAACAGCAATATTTAAATAAACCCAATGTTTGCCTTTTATTAATTGTTGTGATGGAACTACATTTACAATATTGTTTAACTCTCCCTCTCCCATGGATCGGCATAGATTTTCCGGCACCTGCATATCTTCCAACTTAATCAAATAACCGCCGTTAACTTTACTTTTTACTTCAACGGATGACTGTTTAGAAACAACAAGGTTAATCCTTTCTTTACCGGGCAATTTTGCAAATAAAACATTTTCCAGATTCCCGTCATTAACAGAAACCTCTGTCTTGTTTTCAGACGCTTTATTGTTATCCTCTGCTGAAACAGCAAAAGATTTTCCTGTAATGTATGTAAAAATCCAAGCAATAATTACAAATACAATAAATATTCTGGATAAATATTTTTTCATGATTTTACCTCATTTTAATTTTTGCGCAGTTTTAAAATTACCTTTTTTGCTTTTTTATTTTCATATTCCTCTACAATGACACGATCGCCCAAAATCTCAATCACTTTACCGTTATGTAATCCGATTCGTGTTCCCTTTAATAAAGGATAAAACTTTTTTGTGGCATCTTCAGCAATGGCAACCCTGTAATCTTTATCGCCGGCAATTCCCACCACTCTGTACTTATCCGTTTCGGCTCTCTGCAATGGGAAGATGGAGAAAACAGCTTCTTTTTCTTTTATTTCGTTTTTCTTTTTCGCAAGAATTTCTACCATAATAAAAGGCAGGAAAGGATCAGATTTTCCCACTGGGTTATAACTATAGTTGTCCACCGTAGCAGGAGAAGGAGTTGGCGCCGGGACAGTAACCTGGGCAGACGGTGCCGGGTTTTGAATCGGAGTTTGTTTCGCGGCAGGCGCTGTTTTTGCGGGAACAGGAGCAATCG
>JBEKUA010000087.1:0-5462 GCA_049515495.1 Smithella sp.
AAAAATCCGGCGATTTCTTTTTAAAATATAGAAAATATTTTATTTTCCACTATCATATATTAAACTTTATTGTCAATAAAATCATTTTGGTAACTTGATTATACATTAGGTAAATTAAAAGCTGTATTATCCGCTTTCAATGAATTTTAAATCCAACTTACTGACAGATGTTTTAGCGGCATTAGCAAAAAATGTAATTTTCCAATTAATCCTCTTTAGTCCATCAAAGGAGTTCCGATATTTATTGGTTATGAAAACTGTCACTGTTGACTTTTTTCAGGCAGCCAACAATACCTTTACTATAAAGGATACCGGCTGTTTCAAATAAAATATATTGCGTAGCTAAAATCGGAATTTGAAGTTCTTTAGCCATGTCAATAGCTTCAGTAGAGGGTTCTTTTCCTCTAACGATGATAATAGCGGCAATATGCCTGGCAGCAGCCGTTTTAATGACCTGAACATTTGTTAAGCCGGTCAATAAAAGACTTCCTGCTTTTGCAAAAGCCATTACATCGCTCATCAAATCAGCTCCAAAAGCCGTAGAAACCTCAATATCTAAATTCTCCTTGCCGACGATTACATCGGCATCCAATACTTCTTTAACTTCTCTTAGCTTCAAATAAACTCCTTTTAGATAAGAAACTTGACGTTTATTGTTTGGGATGTACAAAGTGTTTGATTATATTAAAAATGTCGTATTAATCAATACTTACTTAAGTGTTTTCTACCATAAATTAATATTCAATGTCAATGAGATTATTAGGGGAAATGAACGATATTCAATTTGTGACCGTTAGTTTTTTTCTTAAAAAAACTAATTGTGAGATTACAATAAAAATTCGACTGCATTTACCCTTGACATGGTTTTACTGTAATGATAATGACCTGCACACTTTAACATGTCGGGGCGTGGCGCAGTCTGGTAGCGTATCTGAATGGGGTTCAGAGGGCCGGTGGTTCAAATCCACTCGCCCCGACCAGTAAAATCAAGGGGTTAGCCAATAGTTTGGTTGCCCCTTTATCTTTAGTACATTTTTTTCAATCTTTTAAGACCATAAAGAAATTATATTTTACCAGGTTAATCTATTTTCGCTTAGTGTTCTTGTCTGGCATAATGTTCATTAAGACATTTTTCTTGCATAAAAGCGGATAATCAAATACATAAATTCCCTTAAAGCTTCAAAAAGCTTAATCTGACTGGTTTTGTTAGTAATTTCAAAAATAATCCGCGTTGACATTCTTATGCGTAATGAATTATAAAAGTCCAGGAGCGAGAGTGGCGGAATTGGCAGACGCACTGGACTTAGGATCCAGCCCGCTATGCGGAATAGGGGTTCAAGTCCCCTCTCTCGCACCAGTCTTAAAGAAGAGTTTTGTAAATATTTCAATGAAAAAGGAGATATTATAGTGAGTCAGGTTCAGATCAGGATGGAGGAATTGAGTCCAGTTAAGAAAAAATTATCATTTGAAATACCCTGGAGTGAGGTTAAAAATGAACTGGATGCTGTATATCATGAGGTTAGTAAGAAAGCTAAAATTAAAGGTTTTCGTCCGGGCAAAATTCCACGCAAGATTTTAGAAACTTATTATAAGGATCATGCCCAGGAAGAAGCGACAACCAATGTAATTAATAAATATTACTGGCAAGCGTTAGAAGACAAGGGAATTGTTGCTGTTTCGCAACCGGAAATAAGTCAGGAAGGAATAAAAGAAAATACAGATTTTTCTTTTTCTGCTTCGTTCGAAATGGAACCGGAGTTTGAACCTAAAGGTTATAAAGGAATCGAATTAGAAAAAGAAGAACTTAAAGTAACTGATAGTGATGTAGAAAAAAGAATTAACGAAATAAGAGAAATGTTTGCGACGATGGAGGAGGTTAAAGATGATCGCCCCGTTGTCAATGCTGATTTTGTTGTGATTGATTTTGCCGGGAGTTTAAACGGAGAATTATACAAAGAATTAAAAACGGAAGATTATTTGCTGGAAATCGGATCACAGAGATTTGTTCCGGGTTTTGAGGAACAATTGATTGGTATGAAAAACGGGGAAATAAAGGAAATCAAAGTAAATTTCCCTGCTGATTATCACGAAAATAAATTTGCCGGCAAAGAGATAATTTTCAATGTAACATTGAAAGGCATCAAGGAGAAGAAATTACCGGAAACTGATGATAACTTTATCAAAAATTTTGACAGGTACAATTCTTTGGAAGATTTAAAAAACGATGTGCGTAAAACTTTGGAAGAAAAATTTCACCGCCAGGCGGAAATTAATTTGCAAAACAGGATTACAGAAATATTGATAAAAGAAAATGATTTTGAAGTTCCCTCTACGCTTGTTGAAAGGCAGATTTATTATATGATGGCGGATACTCAAAAAAGAATGGTTTCTGCCGGCATGGATGAAAAAAATGCTCTGGAATTAAGCTTTAAGATGCATGATAAATTCAAAGAAGACGCTGCTAAAATCGTCAAATCTTTTTTACTTTTAAAAAAGATAGCCCAAAAAGAGTCATTTGTCGTTGAAGAAAACGATGTAGATAAATATATTCAGGAATTAGCTGTTCAGAATGGCCAGGATTACGAAATATTAAAGAAAATGTACGATAGCGAAGAACGTAGGGACAGTCTTAAAATGGAGTTGATTCAAAAAAAGGCATTTGACTTTATAGAGCACAATGCCAATATTAAAAAAGTAGAAAGCAATGGTATGAATGCGGAGGTTAAATAGTGAATTTGATTCCCATGGTGGTTGAGCAAGACGGGCGAGGCGAACGGGCGTACGATATTTATTCACGTTTGTTGAAAGATCGCATAGTTTTTCTGGGCACAGCGATTGATGATAGTGTGGCCAATTTAATTGTTGCTCAAATGCTGTATCTGGAAGCTGAAAACCCGGATAAGGAGATCTTTTTTTATTTAAATTCTCCCGGAGGAAGTGTAAGTGCGGGGATGGCCATTTATGATACAATGCAGTACATTAAATCACCGATTTCGACTGTTTGTATGGGACAATCAGCCAGTATGGCCGCGTTGCTTTTAGCAGCTGGAGAAAAGAAAAAAAGATTTGCCCTGCCGCACTCGAGAATTTTAATCCATCAACCGTTGGGAGGGTTTCAGGGACAGGCGACCGACATTGACATTCAGGCAAGAGAAATATTAAGATTAAAGGATGAGTTAAACAAAATACTGGCTGATTTAACAGGACAGCCGCTTCCCAAGATTATTAATGATACGGAACGCGATTATTATATGACTGGTGAACAAGCTAAAGAATATGGTTTGATCGATGAAATCATAGTTCGCAAGCCGGCTTCTTCAGTTAATACAAAAAAGGAGATTTAAGTGATAAAAAAAGGCAAAAATAATAGAATGGATGATGGAATGCTTTTTTGTTCTTTTTGCGGAAAAATGCAAAGTGAAGTGCGAAAACTGGTTGCCGGTCCGACAGCCTATATTTGCGATGAATGCATTGAACTTTGCCGGTATATTGTTGAGGAAGAAGAAGATAAACTTGTAGAAAAAGATTCCCCAAAGGGTTTGCCCTATCCGAAAGAAATTAAAAAATTTTTAGACCAGTATGTAATTGGTCAGGAAAAAACAAAGAAAATATTGTCGGTTGCCGTTTATAATCATTATAAAAGATTGTTTTCTCATATTGAGGCCGATGGAATAGAAATTCAAAAAAGCAATGTGCTTTTAATCGGTCCCACAGGTTCGGGTAAAACATTGCTGGCTAAAACTCTGGCAAAATTTCTTAATGTTCCTTTCACAATCGCTGATGCTACAACTTTAACTGAAGCCGGATATGTCGGGGAAGATGTAGAAAATATTATTTTAAGCCTGCTGCAAAATGCCGATTATGATGTTGCCAGAGCGTCAAAAGGAATTGTTTATATTGATGAGATAGACAAGATTGCGAAAAAATCGGGAAATCCCTCCATAACCAGAGATGTTTCCGGTGAAGGAGTCCAACAGGCCTTGTTGAAGATTATGGAAGGAACAATGGCCAATATACCGCCCAAAGGCGGCCGTAAACATCCCCAACAGGAATTTATCCAGGTAGATACAACAAATATATTATTTATTTGCGGCGGCGCTTTTAATGATCTGGAAAACATCATTTCAAAACGATTGGGAGTTAATGCGATGGGTTTCGGCGCCGAAATAAAAAGTAAGAAAGAAAAAAGGGTTGGTGAATTGCTTGCCGAAGTACGATCGGAAGATTTATTGAAATTCGGATTAATACCTGAATTTATCGGACGCCTGCCAGTTATTGCCACGCTCGATGAGTTGGATGAAGCGGCTTTAATCAAAATTCTGGTTGAGCCGAAAGACGCTATTATCAAACAATATAAAAAATTGTTTGCTTTGGAAAATGTATCCCTGAAATTTACAGACGGGGCCCTGAGAGCTGTAGCCGGTTTATCAACGGAAAGAAAATCCGGTGCGCGCGGTTTGCGCTCAATACTGGAAAACACAATGTTGGAAGTTATGTATGATATTCCTTCACAAAACAATATTAAGGAATGTGTTATTAGTGAAGAAGTCGTATTAAAAAAAGAAAAACCAATTTTGATTTACGAAACTAAATCTGAATCTGCCTAAAAGGAATAAACAAGGAAAAATATGTTTGATGAAAATAAAGACAATGATCAGGATAAAACAATAACGATTCCTCTCCTGCCGCTGAGAGATGTTGTTATGTTTCCACATATGATTGTGCCTCTGTTTGTCGGGCGCGAAAAATCTATTGCCGCGCTGGAATCAGCGATGAAATACGAAAAAAGTATTTTCATGGTTGCCCAGAAGAATGCCAAAGATGATGACCCGAAACAGGAAGATATTTATCATATTGGCACAATCGGCATAATCATTCAACTTTTACGTTTGCCTGATGGGACAGTCAAGGTGCTTGTCGAAGGGAAAACTCGCGGAGTCATAAAAGAATATTTACCCAACAATGATTTTTTCCTGGTTAAAGTAAATGAGATTGAGGATATTGATGATAAAAATGACGTGAAAAAGCAAGCTCTGATGCGAAGCATTAAAGAATCTTTTGAGCTTTATCTGAAACTCAGTAAAAAAATCCATGTTGAAATGCTGGGAACAATTGCCGCTATTGAAGATGGCTCAAAGCTGGCCGATGTCGTTATTACTCATCTTAATGTGAAACTGGAAGATAAACAGAAAATTATAGAGGTGTTTGACATTGGCGAACGACTGGAAGCAATTTATTCTCTGATGCTTTCCGAAATCGAAATCCTGCAGGTTGAAGAAAAGATCAAGAGACGCGTTAAAAAGCAGATGGAAAAGACGCAAAAAGATTATTATCTCAACGAACAAATGCGGGCCATTCAGAAGGAAATGGGAGACAAAGATGATTTCCGCAACGAGATAAACGATTTAGAAAAACGTTTGAAGCAAAAGAAAATGTCGGAAGGGCGGTGAAAAAGGTCCGGC
>JBEKUA010000088.1:0-5394 GCA_049515495.1 Smithella sp.
CAACTGGCTGTTACTCTTAGCCTTGGGGAAAGGTCCGATGAAGATTTGATTACCTGGCGTGAGGCAGGGGCCAATCGCTATCTCATCCGTTTTGAGACTTCCAACCGGAACCTCTATGACCGAATTCATCCGCCTTTGGGTGACAAATCATCGGATCGGTTTGCCATTCTGGAGAACTTAAAAAAGCTGGGTTATGAGGTGGGCAGCGGAATTATGATAGGTATTCCCGGCCAAACTTATAAAGATCTTGCCCGTGACATATTGGCGTTTCGCAAATTGGATCTCGACATGATCGGCGTCGGTCCGTTCATTCCGCATCCTGAAACGCCTCTTGGACAGACGATATCTCGCGAATCAGCCGATGAACAAGTGCCGAACACTGAAAAAATGACTTATAAAGTAATTGCCCTGACGCGTCTGGTTTGCCCGGAAGCAAATATTCCCAGCACAACGGCGCTCGCCAGCCTTAATAAAGCCGATGGCCGCGAACTCGGCCTGATGCGCGGTGCCAATATCGTTATGCCCAACCTGACGCCGCCGGAATACCGGGTGATGTATGAAATCTATCCCAATAAAGCTTGTATCAACGAGACATCCGAGGCCTGCGCTTCTTGCCTTTCCATGCGTATTCTGAACATCGGCCGCACTTTAGGAAGCGGTCATGGCGCAAGGCTTAAACGCAAAATATGATGCCTTAAGTAAATTACCAATAAACCATAGCAATCGTGATAACATGTAAAATCATATTATATTAATCACTTATGTGAAAATAAAATTTTTTTTAAATTTTTCTTGACAATTAATCGTAATTATAATATCTACTATTCCAATAGAAATTATAGAGATTAAAAAATTATGAAACTCTCAACCAAAGGACGCTACGGTGTCCGGCTTATGTTAGACCTTGCAGCCCATTATGGCGAACGTCCGGTTCTTTTAAGAGAGATATCTAAGAGAGAGGATATTTCGGAAAAATACCTCTGGCATTTGATTAACCCGTTAAAATCGGCCGGATTAATTCATGCCACACGAGGAGCGCATGGCGGGTATGAGCTGGCTAAAGAGCCTTCTGAAATAACCGTCAAAGATATTTTTGAGGTTGTCGAGGGGCCCATATATCTGGTCGATTGCATAGAAAACCCGGCAACATGCAAACGCTCGGATTTTTGCATTGCCCGTGATTTGTGGGGGGATGCTTCCAAGGCGTTAGCCGGGTCTCTGGAAAAAACAACACTGGCCTCGTTGGTCGAGCGGCAAAAAGATAAGAAACAGCGCAAAACAGTAAATTACGAAATCTAAATGGCTGAATTATGAACTTAAAATTAATAAAACTGAATAATGTTACGCAAATGATGTGTCGCTGCATGGGAATGCGAAAATCCCGGGAATGGGGAGGTTCGTTCATGTAGAACTGAATCATCATAGTACCAAAATGTAACCCATCACCCGGAATTTAGAATTCATTACGGCTGGTGGGTTTTTTTATTAACAATTAATTCAATTATTTATGGAGGAAAATTGTCATGAATGAAGAAATATGGATTGAAGCAAGATACAGAGAGGCTGATGAAAACGAGAGGTTATATCTCTTCTTACAATTTCCTGAGCTGAGAATATCTTTTCAGGAAATTGACCTTGAAGAATATGCTGCTAATCGGGATTACGTCGGTATTTTCGATCAGGCAGCTTAACAAGAAGACGGGGTTTTATTTAAATTAAACAAATTAAATTTAAGGAGGAAATAAAAAATGACAAAAAGAAGATTGGAAACATTGGCAGTTCACGCGGGGCAGGAAACACCCGATCCGGCAACAACAGCGAGGGCGGTGCCGATTTACAGGACATCATCGTTCGTATTTAAGAACACCGAACATGCGGCGAATTTATTTGGTTTAAAAGAATTGGGCAATATCTATACGCGGCTCACAAACCCGACAAATGCCGTATTGGAAGAGCGCATTACACAATTAGAAGGCGGCGCAGCATCGGTTGTCGTGTCATCCGGCACGTCAGCAATTTTTTACGCAATCATAACGCTCGCCCAAGCCGGCGATGAAATTGTTTCGGCCAATAATTTGTACGGTGGAACGTACACGCAGTTTGACGCTATCCTGCCGAAGTTAGGCATCAAGACAATATTCGTCGATCCGCACGATCCGAAAAATTTTGAAAAGGCAATTACCGAAAAAACACGTGCGTTATTTATCGAAACCATCGGCAATCCCGTGCTGGATTTCACGGATATAAAAGAAGTTGCCGATATTGCCCACAAACACGGCATTCCGCTGATTGTCGATGCAACCTTCACCACACCATACCTGCTGCGCACCATTGATTACGGTGCGGACATCGTTGTCAATTCGCTAACAAAATGGATTGGCGGCCACGGCACGGCAATTGGCGGAAGCATTACGGACTCGGGGAAATTCAACTGGAAGGGCGGAAAGCACAAATTATTCACAGAGCCGGATAACAACTACCATGGTTTGCGATGGGCACTCGATTTACCCGAACCGCTGGCGCCGATTGCGTTTGCCCTGCGTGTGCGTACAGTGCCGCTGAGAAATCTCGGTGCAGCGCTTTCACCGGATAACGCATGGATATTTTTACAGGGCGCTGAAACACTGCCGTTGCGCATTGTGCGTCACAGCGAAAATGCGCTGGCCGTTGCCAATCACTTAAAGAAACATCCCAAAGTCACCTGGGTGCGGTATCCGGGGCTGCCGGATGATCCGACATACAAAACGGCCTCAAAATATCTCAAGAAGGGATATGGGGGCATGGTTGTTTTCGGAGTGAAGGGAGGATATGATGCAGCGGTAAAAGTTATTTCAAACATCGATTTATTCTCGCATCTGGCAAATGTCGGAGATGCCAAGAGCCTGATTCTGCATCCGGCAAGCACATCCCATTCACAGATTTCCGCAAAGGAACAGTTGGCAGGCGGGTTAACGCCCGATCTTATTCGGCTATCGATCGGGATTGAACATATTGACGATATCCTCGAAGCATTGGATGAAGCATTGGCGAAAATCTAATACCAAATGATGCAATATTTGTACTGAGAAATTAAATTTCAATCAATTATCGCCGTCAAATACATTTCCGGATTTGCCGGTTACGAAAGGAGAACAAAATGAGTATTTATCAAGATATTACCAAAACCATCGGCCGTACGCCCTTGGTCGCTTTAAATCGAATGACCGCGGGGATTGGAGCCCAGGTAGTATTAAAACTGGAGTCTTTTAATCCCCTGTCCAGCGTTAAAGACCGCATCGGTATAGCCATGATCGAAGATGCCGAAAAACGCGGTACTCTGAAAAAGGATTCCTTCATCATCGAACCCACCAGCGGAAACACCGGCATCGCTCTGGCTTTTGTGGCGGCTGCGCGCGGTTACCGCTTGATCCTGACCATGCCGGATACCATGAGCCTGGAACGCAGACAGCTTCTGCAGATTTTCGGTGCGGAACTGGTTTTAACGCCGGGCGCGGAGGGCATGCCCGGAGCTGTCCGCAAAGCGAAGGAACTGGTGGAAACAACACCTGGCGCCGTGCTTTTGCAGCAATTTGAAAATCCGGCAAATCCCGAGATTCACCGCAAAACAACCGCTGAAGAGATTTGGGCTGATACGGACGGCAAAGTTGATATTTTGGTGTCCGGCGTCGGCACCGGCGGGACGATTACGGGAGTTGCCGAAGTCATTAAAGCCCGAAAGAAAGATTTCCGGGCGATTGCGGTTGAGCCGGAAGCATCGCCTGTGCTCTCCGGTGGTTCACCCGGTCCTCACAAAATTCAGGGAATCGGCGCGGGATTTGTTCCTGCTGTCCTGAATAAAAACATAATCGATGAAATTGTAAAAGTATCCAACGACAACGCCGGCATCACCGCACGACGCCTGGCGCGTGAAGAGGGCATTCTCGCAGGAATCTCGAGCGGTGCGGCGCTCTGGGCGGCCATTGAAGTTGCCCGCAGGCCGGAGAATAAAGGGAAGCTGATAGTGGTAATCATTCCTGATACCGGTGAACGCTATCTTTCGACCTGGCTGTTTAAGGAGCAATAGAAGTTAGAGGATACTTATTTAAAAAGGAGAATAATAAAATGAAGATCAAGGCATTAGCCGCAGTTTTATTAATAGTCGTGTTTGTATCAAGTGCATTTGCGGCATCAAAAAAGGAAGTAGTATTCGGCGTAGCCCCCGGGCCTTATGGTGATATAGTAAAGCATGGCATTATCCCGGGTCTTGAAAAGAAAGGGTATAAAGTCGAAGTAAAAGAGTTTAGCGATTATGTTCAACCCAATATTGCCCTGGACAACAAATCAATTGATGTAAATGCCTTCCAGCACGTGGTTTATCTGGATAAATTTGCGGCAGATCGGAAACTTAAAATATCTCCCGTCATTTCAATACCGACAGCTGCTCTCGGAATTTACTCAAAAAAATACAAGTCAATTGCAGAAATAAAAAACGGTTCTGCCGTAACGATCGCTAATGATCCTTCAAATCTTGCCAGGGCACTTAGGTATCTTCAGGCTTTAGGATTGATAAAAATAAATCCGGCGATAGATGCGACAAAAGCATCCGAAAAAGATGTTACAGAAAATCCCAGGAACCTGAAAATTCAACCTGTTGAAGCAGCCCAGATCCCCAGGACAGTGGACAGCGTTGATTTTGCAGTTGTCAACGGCAATTATGCTATCTCTGCCGGGATTTACTCCACGGCGATATCCAGAGAAAAACTTGAAGAGAAGTATCTTATTGTTATTGCTGTGCGTACGGAAGATCTTAACAGCCAGTTTACAAAAGACATCAAAAAAGTGGTCGAGTCCAAAGAATTTGAAAAAGTGATTTATGACAAAAAAAATGTTTTCAAGGACTTTGCGATACCTCAATGGCTTAAGAAAAAACATGGTAAATAAGTATACAAGCGGCAGGAAGGGTATCCTCCCTGCCGCACGGAATTTTCTATAATTATGATCAAATTTGAAGATGTGTCCATTACTTTTAATACGGAAAAAGCGATTGTTCATGCTGTTCGGAATGTTTCTTTTGAAGTCAATAAAGGAGAGATATTCGGTATCGTCGGTACAAGTGGAGCTGGCAAAAGCACGTTGCTGCGCACGGTTAATCTGCTGGAAAAACCTAATGGCGGAAAGGTGAATGTTGACGGCGTCGATATAACCCTCCTGGACAAACAGTCATTGAGAGAAGCGCGTCAGAAAATCGGCATGATTTTCCAGCACTATAATTTGATCCACACGAAGACCGTTTATAAGAATATTGCTTTCCCCATGAGAATATCCGGCAAAAGCGCAAAAGAAATATCTAAAAGAGTTCCCGAGCTTCTTGAAGAAGTGGGATTATCGGATAAGGCTCACGTATATCCGGGGCAG
>JBEKUA010000089.1:0-5368 GCA_049515495.1 Smithella sp.
AATTTACGGCAGCCTCCGCGCAGAACCGCGGCTCGTCACCGGAATTATTATTGATCGCCGCAGCGGCATAATTTTCCTGTGAATAAGTAAATAATTTATGATCCTCACTATTATAATAATCCGGATGAAAAGCGTGCAAATGATGCAATCTGGTTAATGAACCGGCCGCGGAAACACCGCTATCCGTATAAAACCCCTGATCAATATAATCGGTAAGCTCACTGACTAAAACGGATGGCGGGACAGCCGAATTATCCTGCACATCCCGCCCGACATAACTCATGATAAGGTTATTTCGCGCCGACAAGACCGCTTCGAGAAACAAATACCGGTCATCGTTACGGAGTGACCTGTCGCCGATTCGTTTTTTTGATTCCATCAGATCAAATCCCGTTTTTCTATCCGGCCTCGGATAGGCATCGTTATTCATGCCGATAAGGGCAATAACCTTAAACGGGATGCTGCGCATGGGCAGGAGGGCGCAAAAGGTTACCGAACCAGCCAGAAAGTGGGCTGAACCTGAATTTTTATCAACATTCATTTCCAGATACTGCTTAATGACGCCCAGTTCCACGCCTTCATTGCCGAGTAAATATTTTTGCTCGTTCTGAATTTTCAGCAGTGTATTATTCAAGACAAATATATCCTGTTGATAATCTTCGCCGGCGGCAAAATAATCATTGGCTATATTTTTCAGCACCATTGTCCAATCGCTAAGGTTTCTTCTGGAGCTTAATATTTTCCTGGTTCTTTTCAGTGATTCAAAGAAATCGAGGAATCTGCCGAAAAGTTCGGTTTGTTCTCCTTCGATTTCATCATAAGGAAGCATGCCGTCAAATAATTTTTTATTCTGACCGGCCAAAGCATAACCAAGCTTAATTCTGTTAAGCCCCGCGCTCCAGGTGTTCTGATCAAATTCCGGCAGATCAAACTCTTGACGGTGAGCGCCATCAAGACCCCACCTTATATTTGTTTCTTCCACCCAATAACGAACTAAATTGAGATCATAACTGTTGATGCCGAATTTCGCGCCGATAGCCGGATTCTCCAGCAAAGACAATACGTCGGCCGCTGTAAGACGACTCGCGCCAATATTCAAAAGGGCAAAATAATCTTTAAATATGGCGCTGCCGGAAGAAAAGCCGCGATCGGCAATAGTATAGGGAATCGCAGGCAGACGTGATTCAAACACTGCTTCAATATAGGGTGTATAGTCTTCGATTGCGGGAGTCATAACCAGAATATCTTTTGGCAAAAGCCGGTTGTTTTCTTCAAAGAGAGAAAGCAGCGTATCGTGCAACGATTCAACTTCCCGCAACGGACTGTGGCAGGAATGAATCTGGATGGAGTGGTCATCTTCGGCAATCCTTGTTTGCGGCAGGCCATCTTTGCCCCGATCACGCAAATAATAAATATCGGATTGAATGGCTGTAAGGACATTTTCAGTTTTCGGTTCAACGAACAAATCTTCGCTTTGGGCCGACAGACTGGCCGTAAGGCGGAAAAAATCGCGTCCGGCCGCTCCCAATGAAGCCAGAAGAGCGTTGCCCTCATCCATATGAAACAATTCTTCTTCAATAGTTACATCTGGCGGCGTTGTCTGCCGCATCATCCGGCTTATTTCGCGCTCTGATTTTATATCTGCCCAGAATTCCTGCGAAGGATTCAAATAGAAAAAATTAACTTCTATGTGCCGTGAAAGTTCGTTAAATATTCTCAAATAATAAACCGGCAGATAAGATATACCAAATATCGTTACCCGCTGTGGCAGAATAGAATCGGATAGCGGCGCATTTTTAACCTTTTCAGCAAACAATTGTTGCAGTCTCGCTTTATGCATTTTGCTCTGATTCGCGTTAATTTCCAACCAGAGTTGCGCCTGCCATTTTTCCTGTTTATTGATCTTTCCTTCTTCCCAGGCCAAAATCATTTCCGGACGGAAAATCAGATATTGGTCATAAAGATTGGCAATCCGCCGCGACAATTGGTAAAGTTTTAATTGATCCGGTTTCTCGCCTAAATAATTACGGACAGCGGTAAAATCTCTTTTACCTTGTATAGAAGGCAGGATTTCCATTATTTTCCAGGCAATGACATCCTCCTCATAAAACAAATCGGGCTTGTATTGGGGTATAAACGCGCCAAACACTTCTTCAATAAAATGATGAGGAAAAGGGAAACGGCAATTGGCGCAAATACCTAGGCTCTGGGCCAATTCCAAAGACAGCCATTTTTCCATGCCCTTACTTTGTACAATGATTGTTTCAGTCGCAAGCGGCGACCATAGAGGCGATTTTAATTTTTTTGCCAATCGCGCCGCAAGAACGCCTAATTTATTGCTGACAAAAAGCTTCATTCTTAATTATCCGATTTGTTTTAAAATGTTTAAATTTAATAGCATAATTTTAAAAATATGGTAACAAGGAGAAAAAATAATTTTCTTTTTGGCCGATCATGAAATATTGTATTAATTCAACCGCAGATTACCATAAACACGATTTAAATTCGCTGGGATGGGAGCTTACTGTCTGCAATGCTCTGGAACCGGTAAACAGCCCCTGCCGCCTTGCGCTTATAGCCCCCTATTCTTTTGGTCAACACCTTTATAATTTTTTAAAAGAAATAATTCCTATTGATAACCTTCGAACAATTCTGGAAATAGGCGGCGGCATGGGTTATTTAATGCGCGATCTTCTTGTCTTAAACCCGCAACTGCGGGCAAAGATGATTGATATTTCTCCATATCTTCTGGCCCAGCAAAAAAAAACGCTACAGTCATTTGATGTTGATTTTGAACAAACCGACATTCTGGATGTTCCTTCAAAAACCTTATCCGGCTTTGATTTGGTTATCATGAACGAAAATCTGGGCGACCTTCCGGCTCTTATAGCTGGGCAGGGAAAGAAAAATGATTCCGCCCCCGATATTGCCTGTTTGCAGGATAGATTAGAATATTTCAATAATAGATATAATTTGCCGCTGGGATTCAATGAAAATGAACACATCAATATTGGCGCTATAGAGATTGTGGAGAGGCTCTGTTTGGCCGGAATTAAATATATTTATTTAAGCGAACATAGTTGTGAAGCGACTGTTTCTGAAGAGATTAAGCCTTATATATCCTTTCAATCTTACGGCATTCCGGAAATGATTTCACTCAAAGGCCATAAAGAATTTACTGTTAAATTTTCTTACCTGCAGAAAATAGCTGAAAGGTTAAATTATAAGACACGACGAGGCGCTTTTGCCGCTTTTCTTCCTTTGAATTTTAACGACAAAGTAAAAACCGCGCTTAGACTCATAACGCCTTTTAATGATGAGCAGGAAATTATCCGGCAGTTTGTTTATGATCTTTATAAATACGAGTATTTAATTCTAATTAAGGAATAGAAAATAAGTTAATTTCTTTCTAATCGTTTTCGGCTTCTGTCCGCATTTGACATATACCGCAGGAAAGAGTAGGTTACTTTTCGTAACAGAGTGCCTTAAATAAAATGTTACCTAAGCAGATAAATAATAGTGACGGCCAAGAGCGTTTAACGCCAGCTGTCAATTCTAATAATAAAAAAATAGGTGAGGAATAACATCATGTTTCAGGGTTTATTAAGACCAATGCATCTTTTGGTGATTTTTGGGATAGTTTTGATCATTTTCGGTCCCGGCAAGCTTTCTGAACTTGGAAGTTCACTGGGAAAGTCTATTCGTGGTTTTAAGAACGCCATGAAAGAGCCGGCAGATGCAATAAAAAATATCACGGATGACGTAAAAAGCGATTTTAAGAATATAGATAAGAAGTAACAAAGTCTATAACGATTAACTGTCCGGAACTATATTTGATTTGACAGTTGCCGCTTTGTAACTTCCTGATAACTTATTAATAGAATTGAATTCATCGGGCAAAACGAAGTCCGGCTAATTATTAATTAATGGGGAAAAAGGGAATACGCATATGAAAATTCGCTATAGTTCGTTAGTATTCATTTTAGGGGCATTACTAATAATAGCCGGCTGTTCTGACAACAAAACCATAAACCGCCTCAATGCCAATAAATGGTTTGAAACAGGCCGTCAGGCCAGTATGGCTAATCGCTGGAACGAAGCAATAGATGCATTTAGTAAAGCCCTTGAACTCAATCCGAAATATGCAGCGGCCTATTATAATCGTGGATTTGCTTATGGCAGTCTTAACAACTACAAACAGGCAATTGTGGATTACAACAGGGCCATTGATCTAAACCCAAGGCATGCCCTTGCCTATTATAACCGTGGAGCCGCCTATTATTATCTTGGCAGCTATAATCAGGCAATTGTGGATTACAACAAAGCCATTGAACTAAACTTAAAAGATGCAACGGTCTACTATAACCGTGGCTCTGCCTATTATTCTCTTGGTAAATATGATCTGGCAATTGCGGATTACGACAAAGCCATCGAACTCGATCCCAAATCTCCCGCGGTATATGTTAACAGGGGAATTGCCTATGATAAGCTTGGCAATATGCGGCAATCATTCGACGATTATAAGGCAGCTGCAAGATTAGGCGATAAAAATGCACAGGATTATTTAAGAAACAAAGGGGTTGTTTGGTAAATCATTTTTTCTTTTATCAATCCCTTAAGAAATATTTTTAATCGCAATTGCGCTTTCCTTTAGGGATTGCTCACCCGGCCGCTCCGTCGTCGTTTTCTATTTGACGTTCTTGATCAGCATGGTCGCCGGATCCAGGATCAGACTGTTCTGCATAGAATCAGTCGATTTGCCCTTGAGAGACTTAATATACACTTCATCACCTTTTGCCGCCAACCCAACGATAACATCGAACAAATCCGCAATGTGCAGAAAAGAAAGAGGCAAGCCGTTTTCCTGCGGCGGCTCATGTCGATGCGTATGGACGGTGAACCAGACGCTCATGAAATACTTCCGCGCCAACTCTTTTAATTGCACAAGCTGTCCGCGGCCCGCATCATCAAACTTAAACCCGTCAATAATTACTATATGCGGCTTGAAAATATTCTGTTGCAGTAAATCGGTTAAACGCTCTTCCAGCTTTGGAGCGCTGAAACCTTCCACCTTGAAAGTCATGATAAAACGATAGGGCTGAATTTTGTCCCAGTACTCACTAACCTCAGCAACACCTGAATTCTCGGCGATATTATGAAATAACTCCTGATACCAGACATCAACCTTACTCACGGCATCGTTGAGACTTACATGCAGGATGGGCTGTTCGCGCAACATCGCGTTTAGAGCAACCTGAACAAGCAGCGCGGTCTTGCCTACTCCGGCATAAGCCAGAACGGCGCCAAAACCTCCATTGGATAAAATATCTTCGTTTTCATAACCAAGATTAACAAGCGGATTACGATA
>JBEKUA010000090.1:0-5356 GCA_049515495.1 Smithella sp.
GGAAATCATAGCTTCTAATATGCAAATGCTCGATTCCAAAGGACAAAACAAAGCAGAGGACACATCTTTCGATGCCGCTTCTACAAGCTCTAATGGCGGCAACTCGCCGTTAGATGACGTTCCTTTTTAATCGTACGCGCATACTGAGCTTTTAGTCTTAACCGCATTTTAAATAAAGTTATTCGGAACAATTCTTTAAATTTATCTTAAAATATAAGCGGTGTGGCTTCGCGCAAAAATTATAAATCATTGAATCGTTTTTATTGCGCTATAGTAGTTATTTTTTTTCGTCTTCCTTCTTTGATGACGGATTGTTAATATCGTTGTTCTCATAAACTGATTTTTTTAAGTTTTTAATTCCTTTATCCAAAGCACAACCAATTTCCGGCAATTTCCCTGCGCAAAAAATAATCAAAACAATTACTAATATTACCAGCAATTCCTTGATATTTATTTCAAGCATAATATTGCCTCTTTAACCTTATTCTTTAAAATTAAGGTAATCGCAAATGGACTACATCGCCTGTCTTCCCCAAGTCTTCTATGTCTTTACCTTTAAATTGTATCTTAATCCCTCCTGCATTGCCGATATCAATATCAAAGTTAACCGCTTTGCGTTCAAATTTTTCTCCAGGTTTCAATAAGATCTGGAACGATGGGTTTTGATCGGCCTTTATGCGCATCCATGTTTCTTCAATCGCTCGAATAACTAAAAGATTGGCTTCTCCATGATCAGACGCAGTCTGTATGTTTTCAACCGGGGGCGAAACTTGTTTTATAAAAGGTCTTATGTTGCTATTTTCACTATTGCCCGAAGTTGTTTGCTTCTCAACCGGCGATTGTTTATTAATCTCGTTTAGCGCAGGCGCATGATCAGCTTTTGTCTGCTGGGCTATAGGACCAGTCGCATTAAACGAAGATTTTACATTTTGCTCTTGATTCTGCCGAATAGCATTGGTGATTCTGTTGGTTGAGTTAATTATATCCGAAGATGATTCGTATTGTTTATAAATTATCCAGGATACAACAACAATAGCCATTAAAACAAAAGCGATCACCCAATGAGTTTTATGATCGGCGATTCTCGCAGAAAGAAGTTTTTTCCCCGATACATTTTCCAGTGGCAGTGTTTGTGCTTCTTTTAAGGAGTTAAGATAATTTTCGTAATCTTTAATTATCGGTTCACTGTCAATTCCTAAAGCACGAGCGTAAATTTTTATGAAATTCTTTGTGTAAACGGGAACCGGCAGTAAATGAAACTCTTTATTTTCTATAGCTTGCAGATAGGCAACTCTAACGCGCGTTTGATTAAATACATCTTCAAGAGAAAGACCCAAGGCTTCTCTTGTTGCTTTTAATTCTTGCGAATTATTACCTGGCGTTTTTTCTATAAACATATAAAATCACAAATAACGACATTTACTTGAATTTATTTAACATTAATTTTATTGTAACACAACTCTTTAAAATAGAACTAATTTTTACATTATCGCTTTAATTATTTTAAATTTTATCATTAACATCATTTTATATCATTTCGCGTTCAAAGGATAACGCGACGGCAAGGAAAATGTTTCGCGGGCGTATTTTAAACAGGTTGAGGAAACCGACGACGTAGCCAACAAAGTTAGCCGAAGACCGGATGCGCATCCTACAGGGGAGTGAAATAAATAAAACCTTCACTTTACCGGTAATCATTGCCTGCAAGGGGATAATTACAAGCGAATGGGTATGAAATAATTATGGCAGGGGTGTTTCTATATGTTTCAATATAAATCATTTGCAGTTGATTTGGCGCAAAAATCCGGCGCTTTATTAAAAAAAATGTTTAACAAAACGCATAATATTCAATACAAGGGCGAAATTAATCTGGTTACTGAAGCGGATAAGCTCTCTGAAGATTTGATTATTGCGGCAATTAGCCGGACCTTCCCCGATCATGGGATATTATCGGAAGAGTCGCCGGCAATTACAGGCGCAGGGGAGATGCGGTGGATAATTGATCCTCTGGATGGGACAACAAATTATGCTCACGGGTATCCTGTTTTTTGTGTTTCCATTGCCCTGGAAAATAAAGGAAAAGTCATTCTGGGTGTAGTTTATGATCCAATGCGGGAAGAAATGTTTGTCGCCGTGCAAGGCGAGGGCGCTTATTTAAATGGTAAAAAAATATCTGTTTCTGATTGTAGTAATCTTTCCAGAAGTCTTCTGGCTACCGGGTTCCCTTATGATATCAGGGAAAGCAAAGAAAATAACCTTGATTATTTTAATTCGATGGCCATAAATGTTCAGGCTATCCGGCGTGCCGGCGCCGCGGCTTTAGATCTCGCAAACCTTGCAGCCGGACGGTTTGACGGTTTCTGGGAACTGAAACTCAAACCCTGGGATACAGCCGCAGGAGGTCTTTTGGTTACAGAAGCGGGCGGCGTTGTTTCCGATATTGCAGGGAAAAAGTGGAATTTACAATCGCCTGGTCTTCTGGCAAGCAATGGTTTGATTCATGAACAAATGATAAAAGTATTAAGCATTAAGATTTGAATTTTAAGTAGAAACATTGTTCGCGCTAAACGTTGGCGTCTTAAATCTTAATTACTTAAAACTTAATATTTTTATCTATTTCGTATTGATAAATTTTATGATCACTTTGCGTGTTCGGGGACCGTCGAATTCGCAAAAAAAGATTGATTGCCAGGTTCCTAAAATCAGACGGCCGTTTTCAATGATGACCAATTCAGACGCGCCCACCAAAGAAGATTTAATATGCGCCGCGGAATTTCCTTCCGTATGCCTGTAATTAGCTCTTAAGGGAACAGCCCTCTCGAGGGCCTCTAGAATATCGCGTGGCACGTCAGGATCGGCATTTTCATTGATCGTCACCGCGGCGGTTGTATGGGGCGTGTATACCACGCATATCTTGTTTTTCTTCCTCTATATAATCACTTTCAATTAAATAATCTTCCGGTCTGGATGGTTCTAATTGCCGGACAAAATCGGTCAAGCTCAATCCCATTATTCCTTTGATTGTATAAATCCAATCGCCCTTTTTGTTCTTGCTTATGTAAACGCCCAGCCTCTTACCGTCAGCATCTTTGCCATCGAAAACGGCTTGTAGGAGTTTTCGTTTATCATCGAAGGACATCTTGCTGAGATGTCCTTCGCTTTTTAAAATGTCCTTTGTCAGGCGCATTAGCCAAACTGACTTTTTAGCTATGTCTTCTTTTGTTGGGATGCTCTGCATTTTCTGTTTTACTGAATCAAGCTCAGATAATAAGCGGCTTTCACTC
Source organism: Smithella sp. (assembly GCA_049515495.1). Lineage (GTDB taxonomy): Bacteria > Desulfobacterota > Syntrophia > Syntrophales > Smithellaceae > Smithella. Next base: position 3,285 of record JBEKUA010000090.1, read on the forward strand.
TCTTTAAGCTTTGCCATCCGGTTTTTAAGATCATCTCCTACAAGATTACCCTGTTCGACTTGTGATAACAAATTATCCTTTGCACGTTCTATTTTAGCCAGTGCCTTTTCGGCCTGGCTTTCCGTCAGCAGTAATGCCTCTGATTCTTTCAGATCAGGAATTGCGGCTTTCGCCGCGCGTTCCATTGCTGGACGATCCCCAAACATTCGGAATATGTCGCTAAGGATATTGGACTCTATTATAGGAGCGGGTAAATAGGCGTTTGGTTTTTTGCAATGGTCTGTCCGTGAATGTCTATAATGAAGCAGCCCTTTGCGGCTTGCCTGACCAAATAATGCCATGCCACACTCTGAGCAAAAGATCATACGCGCTAAAAGGTATTGATGCTTTGACTGCCCATGCGTAAAGGTGAGATTTGCCGCTGACCGTCTTTTCATTTTTTCGATGATATTGTCCGGCAGTAATCGTGGCACTTTGATATTTATAACTTCATCAATACCGAATTTTTCAGAGTGGAAATGGATATCGTAACTGTCGCCGGAGCGTTGCTTCAATAGTTTGTGAAGATTTGAGATATTCATTCCATAAAATTTAGCTATGTTTGGTACGCCTTCTTCCTTCAAATAGCGGTTTGCTGCGTCTTGAATAATTTTTTGTTTTTCTTTATCAACGCCCCATGTTTTTGTTTCTTTGTTGAATGTTCGAGCATAAGGAATTTGTCCGCTTGATGGATAACCTTTTTTGGCGCGCTCAATTTTGTTGATTATGGATTTATAAGCTTGCTCTGCGGCATAAAATTCGTTAATCTCAACTCCCATGCCAAGTATCAGGTTATTGAATGGTTGAGTCAAGTCCATGTGCCGCGTTAATAAACAAAATTTGATATTCTGTTTCTTTAAAATAGAAAGATATGTTTTAGACTTTTGATTATCGCGTGACCATCGTGAAGCATCAACGACCATCACGGCATCAAATCTGCTGGCTTGTGCGTCAGTCATTAATTCATCGAGTATTTTCCGCTCGTGATCTGGCGTTCCGTGTTCTTGCCCTTCATACCATTTATAAACGCTTCCATTCAGAGCTTTGATAGCCGCTTCTAATTGCTTTTTTTGAGTTGATAATGACTCGCCGCGCTTTTCTTGTTTTTCCGTTGATACTCTTATTAGCGGCGCAAATCGTAATCCCTGTTCCATCTTAATACCTCCCTTCGCGGTATAGTCCTTTTTTATTATAACATCAATTTTTCAAGCTATTGTTCTACTGATATTCCCATGTCAATATTATTATACCATCAAAATCTCAAAGTGATCGTTTAGCCAATCTCATTATTTGTAAGAATATTTTGAACCTCCCTATCTGTTATGCCTAAATACCGCATGGTCACAGCTGGGCTGGCGTGATTGTAGCGTTTGCAGAGCACTTCAAAACCGACTCCGAATACTTTACGCTGAAAATATCCCCATGTTTTCCGGAGAGAGTGAGCACCATAATTACCCTTTAAATTGATTGCAGAAGCCCATCCTTTGATTAATAAATTGACAGCCATAATTGAGATGGGTTTGGCTTTATCTTTCCTGCTTTTAAATAAATAATCATCATCGTCTAGTTTGCTTTCCTTTAGATACTGGTCAAGTACCTTATGAACAATTCCATTAATGACCAAGATGTTCTGTTTCCCTGTTTTGCCTTCTTTAATATTGATGCTGTCTCCCTCTTTTAATCCTTTGACATCTCTAACCTTCAATTTTAGAAGATCGCCTGTCCTAAGGCCGTTATTGACTCCCATAACGAACAATAGATGGTTGCGTGGCTCGTCCGATAATATCTTTCTGATGGCCTTGATATTTTTTTCGTCTCGGATTGGTTCAACTAAGGTTGACGAACCCTTCTTTGGATGGTTTTTGTTCTTCGATTCCTTTTTTATTTTCACTATCACACCTCCATATATTAAGTAATATTCGATACTTATATATATTAGTTAATATGTAAAATAAAGCGAAATCTTTCCAAGTTGTCGATTTAACAGAGATATTGTTGATTTTAATGGGGATTTGTTTTGAAAAGTTATCTTA
>JBEKUA010000091.1:0-5339 GCA_049515495.1 Smithella sp.
TTTCAGAAAAAGCACAAGAGTGAATGCATCAATGATGAAGCTTAATCAATTAATAATTTCTCCAAATATCAGAAAATGGTACAGTAGATTACTTTTGCTTCTGGTATTATTTTTCGTCTGCTACTATATTTTTTTAAATTTTTCGGAAATACGCCGCTTTAAATATGATTTAGAGTGGATCTATTTATTCTACAGCATATTATCCTTTCTGATATCTTACCTGTTACAGATATTCATCTGGTATCGTCTGGCCTCATCTTTCGGCCTCAAAGCTTCTTTTCTGCCAACAGCCAAATGCTGGAGTTTATCTCAACTGGGGAAATATATACCGGGCAAAATCGGTTTATTCCTTGTGCGAATGGATTTATACAGCAATGCGAGCAAACGAGTTGTTGCCTTTGCGACCGGAGTCGAATTCATTACTTCGATGACGGCGGCTTTTATTATTGTTTTAATCTCCATAGCCTTTCTTCCTAAAACCGTTCCGGCCTATATACGAACGACTGCGATTTCTTTTGTTATTTTTTTTCTACTGATATTATATCCTCCCATTCTGAAAAAGATTTCCGCCATTATTTTTAAGTTAATCCATAAGGAACCACTGACCGAATTGCCCACCTACGGATTGCTGATAAAATTTGTCTTCGCCAATATTATAATTGGTTTGCCTTATGGTTTGGGAATTTATTATGCTTTTAATTGTTTCCATCCTATCGGCTGGAATCTTTTTCTCACTTTAACCGGCGTTTACTATGCCGCATCGCTTATCGGCGTAGCAGCTTTTTTCGCCCCTGCCGGCATTGGCGTCCGCGAGGGCTTTGCTCTCCTCATTCTTCCGGCATTTATGGCGCAGCCGGTGGTTATTTTTGGAACTATCCTTACACGTTTTTTGATAACATTTGTGGAAATAATCCTGGCAGCATTATTTCCCATGGTCGAATTTTTTTCCAAATGCAGGAAGAGTAATCTATGATTATTTTCAGGCGAATATATGTTAAACAAAAATAATGGATTTACGCTTTCTTATCATTTGGGAACAGATGCTTTAGGCATTTATGCGTTTACGTTTGTCACGCTTTTCATCATTCTGATTTTAATTTATTCGAACAGTTTTTACGGCGATTGGCATTTTGATGATTATGCTAATATTGTTGACAATAAATATATCCAGATGAAGTCTTTTTCCTGGCCCGAAATAAAACATTGTATTTACGGGATTGAACACACAAGACCTTCACGGCCATTATCTTTCTTGAGCTTTGCTTTGAATTATAAATTAGGCGGAATGGATGTTTTCGGATTTCATGTGGTTAATTTTATCATCCATTACCTCTCGGCTGTGTTTCTTTTTCTATTCATTTACAACATGCTGAAACTCCCGAGGCTGAAAGATCTATATGAAAATATAGCCTACCCGGTTGCGCTTCTTGCGACGTTTTTCTGGGCATTAAATCCCGTCTGGGTAACTTCCGTCACTTATGTCGTTCAGCGGATGGCTGCTATGGCAGGATTATTTTACATCATGTCCATGTATTTTTATCTCAAAGGCCGAACATCTGCCCATATATCCAAAAGACCGACTTTCCCCATCTTATTTTTTATCCTGTGCATAACTTCCGGTTTGGCCGCTGTACTCTCCAAAGAAAATGCGGCCATGCTTCCGGTCAGTATTTTACTATTTGATTTATTTTTAATTCAGGGATTCACTAAAGAAAATATTATAAAATATATTAAGATTTCGTCCCTACCCGTTTTGCTGATTTTATTTATCGGATTTATTTATACAGGCGGATTCTCTAACGCTTTGGGCGGATATGAAATACGCGACTTTTCCATGACGCAAAGGCTTTTAACCGAACCCCGTGTCATGCTATTTTATCTTTCCCTGCTGTTTTATCCGGCAAGCTCGCGCTTAACACTTCTGTATGATATAGAAGTGTCCCGATCTTTGCTACACCCATGGACAACAATTCCGTCAATTTTATTGATATTGTTTATAATCGGTTTTGCCTTTTATATTGCACGAAAACGTCCGTTACTATCTTTTTGCATAATTTTTTATTTTCTAAATCATATCATTGAAGGATCTATTTTTTCTCTGGAATTGATTTACGAACATCGCAACTATTTGCCATCAATGCTTTTGTTTGTTCCTTGCGCGGAATTCATCATTTACGCTATTGATTACTTATCCTATAAAAAAACCATACAGTTTATTGCTGCTCTGTCAATAGCTTTAATATTATTTGGAGAAGGAGACATTACTTTTAGCCGCAATAAAACAGTTTCTGACGATTTGCTCCTATGGCTTGATAATATTAACAAATCCCCCGAATTGAGCAGACCGCATACCAACGCGGGTAGAGTTTATTATATTAATAATGAAGAAGAAAAGGCTTATCAGGAATATCAAAAAGCGATGACTTTAAATAATTTTGGAAGCGAAGAAGCTTTTGCAATTCAGGAATCTAATCTGGGTCTTTTGTATTTTAAAAAAACGCAGGACGATCCGGCCATGGATTACTTTAGAAAATCTGCCAAAATAATTCCTGAATATTCCCAGAATTATATACACATAGCGAAAATTAAACTACGGCAAAACAAAATTAAAGAAGCAAAACAACTTATCGGCGATAAATTAAATAAATATCCTGATAATTCTGAACTATTAGAACTATACAGTTTTATTCTATTGAAAGATGGCAGGATTTTTTATGCTCGATATTTCGCTAAAAAATCTCTGGCAAAAAATCCTGATTCTGGGTTTGCTCTCGAAATTATGGCCGAAACCTGCCGCTTGAAAAATAACAATGCCTGCGCCATCTATTACTGGAAATCCGTCCGATTGCTTGCTCTTCAAAATGCTTATGCCAATCTGGCGCTCATTGAATTATATGGAAAAACTAAAGATACAAAAATGCTTAATCAGGAAATTCGTTTCTTGTTTTATTTACAGGGTTCTTTAAAATTAAATGAATATATTCAAAAATTAAACAGGGATGAGAAGTTAAATATTTACGTTCCGAAGATTGAAAATTATTCATTTATTGCCGCCAGATGCGATTACATTCATTGAGAAAACAGTATGCATTGATTTAGTGTTTTTCTCGTTAATTAAAGGAAACCTAACAGGAGTCTATGTTAAAGAAGATAAATAATAGCTTAGATAATCAGACAAAGATTCTGATTGTTTATATCGCTTTAACTATTGTTACACTTGCTGTTTTCTGGCAGGTAAATCTTTATGACTTCATTAATTTCGACGATCAGGTTTATGTAACCCAAAACAGCCATATCCAGTCAGGAATATCGCTTGACAGTTTTCGTTGGGCGTTAAGTACAAAGTATTTCGATTTATGGCATCCTCTGGTATGGATGTCTTTCATGCTGGATTATAAACTTGTTGGCCTGAATGCCGGTGGTTATCATATCACCAATCTTATCCTGCATATACTGAGCGCTTTGTTTTTGTTCTGGCTTTTTAACCGCATGACTGGCGCTATCTGGAAGAGCGCCTTTGTCGCGGCGATTTTCGCGCTTCACCCGCTTCATGTGGAATCGGTTGCCTGGATTTCTGAACGCAAAGACGTCTTGGGCGCATTTTTCTGGATGTTGACTTTATGCCTGTATGTCTATTACACGGAGAAACCTGTTATAAAAAGATATCTGCCTGTTGTGTTTTGCTTTGTTTGCGCCCTTATGAGCAAGCCTATGGTTGTCACTTTGCCGGTGATTCTGATTCTTCTGGATTACTGGCCGCTGAAACGTTTTGAATCAAAAACAACGGGGAACAACTTAACGGAAGTTTTACCGGTAAAGTTTTCATTATGGCCGCTATGGGAAAAAATACCTTTTTTTATCTTGTCGGCAGCGCTCGTTATTATGACACTTTATTCTCCGGACAAGCCGTCGGTAAAAGTTTTCTCCCTGAGTTCCCGAATTGCCAACATGCCTGTTTCTGTTGTGACCTATCTGGAGGAAACATTATGGCCTCATGATCTAGCTATTTTTTATCCTTTTTCAGAACAACTTCCAATCTGGCAGGTCTTAGGCGCCGCTGCCGGGATTATGGTTATCAGCGCTGCCGTAATTATAATGATGAGACGTTTGCCATATCTTTTTGTTGGATGGCTATGGTATGCTATAACACTTCTGCCTGTTATCGGAATCCTTCAGGTAGGAGGCTTCGCAATGGCCGATCGCTATCATTATCTGCCTTCTATCGGCATTGCCGTAATGCTGGCATGGGGCATTCCGCTTTTTTTTAAAAGCGAAAATACGCGCAAAAAGATTTTATTCCCGGCAGGAGTGATTTTCATTGGTATATTGTCATTGATAACGTGGCAGCAATGCAGTTATTGGAAAAACAGCATGACTCTCTTTAACCATGCCCTGCGGGTGACAAAAAATAACTATCTTGTGCATAATAATATTGCTCCATCTCTTACTGAAGAAGGCAGGATCGAAGAAGCTATTTATCATTACAACGAGGCAATCCGATTGATGCCGGATAATGTACTAAACAACATGGGTAATATTCTATACAACAACAGAGGGGGAGCGTACGCCCAACTCGGCCGGTATCAACGCGCCCTTGAGGACTTTAACAAAGCCATACGCCTGCAACCCTATTATGCAGATTCCTACTACTTCAGGGGAAATACTTATGCTTTCATGGGGCAGTATCAACTGGCCATTGAGGATTACAATAAAGCCATAGCTCTGAAACCGGTTTACGCCGATGCCTACTACAAAAGGGGAATTGTTTACAATAACCTTCGCCGGTATCGATATGCGATTGCGAACTTTGATGAAGCATTACGCCTGAAACCTGATTATGCCGATGCTTACAATGACCGGGGAGGATATTACTTAAAGCAGGGCGATAAAATACAAGGCTGTTATGATGCAGGAAAAGCGTGTAAATTGGGAAATTGCAAAACGTTGGAAGCTGCCAAAGTTAAAGGTCTCTGCCATTAAACAAGTTCAAGGTTTAAAGTTTGACGTAGAACGTAGAATATTATTATAAGAGAAACTGAATTCTATTATGTTAAACAGGATAAATTTAAGCTCCGACAGACAGAAACTGATCATTTATCTGGCGTTGACTGTTGTCACCTTTACCGTTTTCTGGCAGGTAAATCTTTATGACTTCACTAATTTCGATGATCCGCTTTATGTAACAGAAAACAGCCATATCCAGTTAGGAATCACGCTTACCGGAATTCGTTGGGCATTTGCCACAACTTACGCAGACTCCTTATGGCATCCTCTGATATGGCTGTCATTCATGTTGGATAATCAACTTATTGGCCCCAACGCCGGCGGTTATCATATCA
>JBEKUA010000092.1:0-5326 GCA_049515495.1 Smithella sp.
GCGAAACATGGAAACACTCCACAAAATCCACAGGACGTAAATATCGTCCGGGAATGTTAAGCTGGAACTACTGGGCGGGCGATGGATATATCATGGCGGCAAGCGCCGACGGCAGGACGAAAGGCCAGTTTCTTTCCAATGCCATCTGCCCTTCCAACGGAGCGGACAGCAAGGGACCGACGGCAAACGCGAATTCTGTAGGCAAAGTGTTAGGCGGCAAAGCAAAAGATTCCCATGGAGATTGGATGGATTACTTAAATATTCTGCCCAATGGCGCGAGCCACACAATAACCTTTAATCCTTCCATTTTGCGAAGCCCGGAGCATAAGGACAAATTCAGAGCATTCCTTAAGGGGTATGCCGAAAACGGCGGCACAGCCCTGCAAATCAATATGCTCGATCCCGGGATGCTCAAGGACGCGCAGCAGCATCCGCAGAACTACCGTCATCTGCTGGTACGCATTACCGGCTATAACGCCTACTTCACCACCGTGGGAAGAGAGCTACAGAACGAAGTTATCGAACGGTTGAGCCACAGTAAATTTTAAGGATGTTGTTTGATGACAGGTGTTATAACTGATGCTATTTTAGACAAGGGAAAAGGAACCATTCTGGAGATACTCCGCATGTCCACGGAGGACGGACCGGGACTCAGAACAACCGTCTTCTTCAAGGGCTGTTCGCTCAATTGCGTCTGGTGCCACAACCCGGAAAGCATCAGCCTGAAACCTCAGATTCAATGGCTGGGAACAAACTGCATCGGCTGCGGTATCTGCGTGAAGATCTGCCCCGAAAAGGCACTGGAGAAAACAAAAAAAGGCATTATAATAAAACGCTCTGCCTGCAACGGCTGCGGCGCATGCGCCGAAGAATGTCCCACAACAGCGATGGAACTTCTGGGGAAGAAATGGAGCATGACAGAGCTTGCCGATGAACTGGTTAAAGACCGCGTATATTTCGAACAATCATGCGGCGGAGTCACCCTCTCCGGCGGAGAGGCAGCCCTGCAAAACGATTTCTGCCTCGCGCTTTTGAAAGAACTCAAAAGCAGGGGGATTCAGACAGCACTCGATACCTGCGGACAGATACCCCGTACTTCACTTGCGGAGGTTCTGCCTTATGTTGATATACTACTATACGATCTTAAAGAGATTGATACGGCAAAGCACAAACAATTTACCGGTTCCGGCAATGAAAAGATTCTGGACAATATTATTTTCGCAGCGGATTACATAAAAAATCACATTCCTCGGAAAACATTCTGGATACGAACACCGGTTATTCCGCAAGCCACGGACACAGCGGAAAATATCAGGGGCATCGGCAATTTTATTAATTCGCGCCTGCACAAGACGGTCAGCAGGTGGGAACTATGCGCCTTTAACAATCTGTGCCGCGACAAGTACAGAAGGCTGGAAATTGATTGGCCCTACGCTCAGACGGAATTGCAGGAAAAAGCACGGATGGAAGAACTCTGTATAATCGCAAAGGGTGTGGTGACCCCTTCGATTGTCTGCTGGAGCGGAGCGACAAAACTCGAAGCCGATTTAAACAAAGTGACAGTAAAACAAAACGCATCAATTTCCGGATGCTGAAAATTACAAAAAGGAATAAATCATGACCATAAACAGTTTTTCCGAAGCAGATATCAAGGCTCTTGAACCCACAGAGAAAATCGGAATCATCGCCACTGTAACACCTGAAGGATTGCCCCACATTTCACTTCTTACATCCGTTATGGCGGCCACCCCCCATCAACTTATTGTCGGGGAATTCTGCAAAGGTAAAAGCAAAGAATACATGCAGCGTACCAGAAAGATCGGCTTTGCCGTTCTGACGATGGATAAAAAACTCCGGCTCGGCAAAGCACTTTGGACGCATTTAAAAAAAGAAGGCCAGGAATATGAGATATACAACAAGCAGCCCATGTTCCGTTACAATACATATTTTGGCATCAACACCGTGCATTATTTTGATCTGATTGAAACTTCTGCCGGTAATTCTTTGCCGCTTTTGTCCATTGTCAAATCGGCGCTTCTGACAAGACTGGCAAAAAGCAGTGCTGCCAAAGGCACTCCTGAACAAGTGCTTTCGCATTTTGGAGAAAATATTTTCAACAAATTTGATTCCATAAAATTTTTATCATTTATAGACAATGACAGCTTCCCGGCAATCATTCCCGTTCTTCAATGTCAGACCACAGGTAGCAGCCGCCTCGCGTTTAATCCCGGCGCCTTCGGAACAGAGTTGAAAGCTCTCAAACCGGGAATGACAGTAGCCGTCTTTTGCATGACTATGCAGATGGAAGATGTTCTGGTGAGAGGCAAATTCAGCGGTTACTCCCGCCACCGGGGCATAAACTTAGGTACTCTTGATATTGACTGGGTCTATAATTCCATGCCTCCCAATCACGGCCAGATTTACCCGCCCGTGCCGCTTAGGAGGGTAGTCAACTTCTAATTTTTCCCTTCAACTCCACGGGATTTCTATTCACGAATGACAAAGCAAAAAAATGGCATCCGTGATTATCATTTGCACCTGATCCCGCAAATGGCGTGTGCCAGGCGAACCGCATGTAGGCTGATGATTCAACTCCCTTACGGCACACTATGAAATAAAAAAGGCGGATCATTTATGATCCGCCTTTTCTCTAATGGTTTAAATTTTAGTTAACCATTTTAACCGCTTCGCCTGGCGTTTGCGATGTAATCTTTCTTGCTTTTGTATCCCCCTGGGTGACGCACCAACTACTTTTCCATTAGAAGCGGCTCTTCAGTTCCGACATTAATCAGCTTTGGTATTGCATAATACTTTTTTCTTCTGTCTTAAATAACTTAAAGCAACCATGCCTTCTACGGGCTCATCTAACCGAAATCTTAATCTTTCAACCAAAAGGTTCTTTTTTATTTAATTTTAGATTATTTTATTATGTAATTACAAAAAAATCAAGAAAAAAATCAATATATGGTGGTTATTTTTAATATTACTACAATAAGTGGTATACAACTATTCTTATAGAACTTCTTCTTAGATCAATTATTTGTTCATCTGAACATTTCCGGTAGCTGAAAAAAGTGAATATTATCCGCAACAAGTTCGGTAGGATTATTGAAGCGGCACATAAAAAATATTTATTGATTTATTAATTTAACAGTATTAACTTAATAAAGTTAAATTAATTTTTTATCACTATGCAAACACAAATCCTTGTCAAAGGAGCACAAAATGAGTGAAAATTTAATACGTCGAATGGATGCCTCAATTAAAAAAACTATGGCAGAAGTGGGCAGAATTCTTGAAAATGATTTTCACATTGAACTCAACAAAAAAGAAAAAATACTGGAAGGATACTTTTCTGAGGGATTTTTACCGGAATGGTATTATTACAGCAATACACCGGATACCCTGGCACACCATATATATATGCTCACACAATTTCTAAACGCAAACAGCGAAATGCTAAGCCAGGTAAGTCCTGACGGCAGTGCCATTACCTATTTTGTAAATGTAGGCAGGGATTTCCCGGGGCGTCTTGCAAGAATAATTGCGCAAAACAGCTCCATGGATATTGTGTCATATAATTCTGAATCAGCAAGGGCAGGCATGCGCATTGTGACAATAGAAAAAAGAGGAGCAAAACCCATTCCACTTTCTTCTGAAGAGAATGTTGAAATAAAGAAGCTCATTGAAGACATCCGCTGCTTTTCAAAAGAAAAGAATGTAAAAAACGAACAGCAATTTTTACGTTCTCTTCAGCCTAAGTATTTAAGGGAAGAACTATCTGACACAGGAAAACCCAGAAGATCTTTTCGTCATCTTGAACTCTACGAAAAAGCTGTCATTACCAAAAAACCCGTTATTACCTTATCGGAAACTGAAAATGAAAAAAGAATCTCTGTTGCATTGAACTCACCATACAATCGTATGATTACTGATTTCCTTGGATATTTTAAAAAGAAGAATATCAATATCAGTCGTTCATATTATGACCTTTTCGAAAACGGCTCTGCTTCGGTCGGTATTATGTCTGTGTATATTTCCAAAACGATCGACATTAAAGGCATTGAATCTAAATTGGCGGAAATACTCGGCCAGAATCATCCCCCCTCCGTCGTCCTTGATGAAAATGAAAAGCGCGTTGAGAAACAGATGCGGAAGCTAGCCGGATGTTCATCCCTTGACGATATTTTTAACGCTATTGAGGAACTCAAATCTTTGGCCAATAAGAATCTTGAACCGGGAAAAGAATTCAATAATTTGTATTTAAACAGCATAACTGATTTTCTTGAAGCAGCAAAAATATCGGGACTATATGGTAGTCCTCGCGCACTTGCGATTCTTCTTGGATTCAAGTCATTTGAAGAATTTTTTGTCCTTTGCAAGAAGGGCAATGAACAATTCAACATTCCCGGATATCGCATACGGCATTCTGATTATCGCGGACCCGCGAAGGGAGGATTGAGAATAGATACTATTGTCAATTTCACTGAGGTTGGGGCTTTGGCGTTTATGATGACATGGAAGTGCGCACGAAGCCGCATTTTATTTGGCGGAGCAAAAGGAGGGCTTATAATCAACCCCATGGAGTTTGATTCAAACAGCATAGATTATTTTGATACACTTTCAAACTTTGGACGTTCGCTGTTTCTTGTGACAGGACCAATGAAGGATGTGCCTGCAGGTGATGTAGGGTGCGGCGCCACAGAGATAGGACATATGTTTGAAGGGTTCAAATCCGTACTCAGGGATCTTGCCTTAATGGTATACGGAGTAAAAAATAACGTGTCGATGATCGGTGACAAAATCATTTCACTGGAAGAAGCCCGAAGACTTTTGAAAGATGCTTTTGACATCAATTATGATGATAAAAAGATTCTCGAACAACTGGGAATGGATCAAGAATATTTAGAACTGGTAGTGGCAGCGCAGATTACGGGAAAACCTCGGATGGGTCTTAATGCACGAAATGGCGCAACTGGCAGGGGATTGTGTTATGCGACACTGTGCGCGGTCACAAACATGTATTTTGATGGCACATGGGAAACAGCGGCACCGCTTACGCAAGAAGAGCAGAATATCCTTGGAAAGATCAGGCTTCTGACGGAAGACTTTATTCTTAGAAAAACCGGATTAGAGATAATTCAGGACAAAGACTGGGATATTCTATACAGAACAATTTATCCAAAGATGCTTCGGAATAAAAAGATAGTGGTTCAGGGATCGGGTAAAGTTGGCGGGTCAATATTGCAGGAACTTAAGCATTTTGGCGTTAATATCATTGCCGTCTCTGATGCAGGCGGCGCGGTAATTGGAGATCATCTTGATG
>JBEKUA010000093.1:0-5319 GCA_049515495.1 Smithella sp.
ACTCGATGAAAATGCGTTTGAGGATACACCCATCATGGCTTACGCGGCAAAATACGCGTCATCATTTTATGGGCCTTTCCGTGAGGCAGCTGAAAGCGCGCCGCAGTTCGGTGACAGAAAATATTATCAGATGGACCCGGCAAACGCTGATGAAGCCATCAGAGAAATATCGTTGGATGTCGGTGAATGCGCGGATATCATCATGGTGAAACCGGCGCTGGCTTATCTGGATATTATCTGCCGCGCCAAACAGGAATTTGATTTGCCTGTGGCGGCGTATAATGTCAGCGGCGAATATTCGATGATTAAAGCCGCCGCGCAACTTGGCTGGCTTGATGAAGAAAAAGCCATGCTGGAATCGCTGACGGCTATCAAACGCGCCGGTGCAGATATCATTATCACCTATTTTGCTCCGCAGGCAGCAAAACTGCTGAACAAATAAATTGTAACAATTATGACGATTGATCCTGAACATAAAGTCCGCATGATCGCGTGGGAAGTGACGCGCAGCTGCAATCTAAACTGCGCTCATTGCAGGGCAGCGGCCAATGGTGGACCTTATGCAGGAGAACTTTCCACAAAAAAATGCTTTGACCTTATTGATGACATTGCCGCCGTATCCTCGCCGGTGATTATTCTTACCGGTGGCGAGCCGCTCTTAAGGCCGGATATTTTTGAAATTGCCGCCTACGGGACAAACAAGGGTTTGCGTATGGTCATGGCGACAAATGGCACCTTAGTTACTCCTGCTGTTGTGAAGAAAATGATTCAAAGCGGCATTAAAAGAGTCAGCATCAGCATTGACGGCAAGGATGCGCAAAGCCATGATGCTTTTCGTCAGGAGAGGGGCGCGTTTTCCGGAGCGATGGCAGGAATTGCCGCGCTCAAAGATGCAGGGATGGAATTTCAAATTAATACTACAATCACCTCAGTGAACCTCAAACAGATTAAAGATATTCTGGAATTAGCTGAAAAAATGGGGGCTGCGGCACATCATATCTTTCTGCTCGTGCCTACTGGCCGTGGAAAGGAGCTTGCCGGTCAGGCAATAACAGCAGCTGATTATGAAGAGACTCTGATGTGGTTTCATAAGGAGAGCTTAAGTTGTGAAATTCAACTCAAAGCCACTTGCGCACCTCATTATTTCCGCATCATGCATCAGAATAGGGGCAAATCAGAGGAGCAGAAGAAAAAAGTGCAAGGTCACTTCCATGAATCGACAAGAGGATGTCTGGGCGGCATAACATTTTGCTTTATTTCCCATGTCGGCCAAGTGCAGCCCTGCGGTTATCTGGAACTGAATTGCGGCAATGTGAAGAAACAAACTTTTGCAGATATATGGGATAATTCGAAAGTGTTTCGCAATTTGCGCAATTACAGTAAGTATGGCGGCAAATGCGGACGCTGCGAATTTATCAAGGTTTGCGGAGGTTGCCGGGCACGCGCGTATGAAGCGACAGGAGATTATCTGGCGGAAGAGCCGCTATGTCTCTATCAGCCTAAAAGAGACTGTTGAAAAACGCCCATCTGCGGCGTTGCGCTTCGTCCCTTGTCATTGCGACGTATGAAAAAATACGTCTCATTCCCCAGGACTCGCGCGCCTTGCATATGAGCATTTTTGAACAGTCTGAAAAAAAAAAGATATATTAAAAACTATGGATGAGATTGATAAAAAAATATTAAATATTCTGCAAAGGGAGTTTCCGCTGGAGGAGCAGCCGTTTTTAATTGTCGGCAAGCGTTGCGGCATCAGTGAGGATGAGACGATCAGCCGTATCAGGAAGATGAAAGAAGAAGGAATCATCCGCCGTATCGGTGCCGTATTTGATGGCGCGAAGCTTGGCCGTGTCAGCACTCTCTGCGCCGTGCGCGTGCCGGAAGAAAAAATAGATAGCTTCGTTGCAATCGTGAATGCCAATAAAAATGTCACGCATAATTACCGGCGCGATAATGAAGACAACATCTGGTTTACCGTTAGCGCCGCGACAACCGAAGAGCTGAAAGCATTTCTTAAAGAATTGAAAGAAAAAACCGGCGTGATGGATATCCTGGATATGAGAGCGATGAACACTTTTAAAATAAACGCTTCTTTTGACGTATAAAATTTGCAAATCTCCTAAAAGGGATGACTCATGACAGAAAAAAATAAAACACCACTGTTAGCTATTGTTGACGGCAGTAATTATATTTATCGCGCCTTCTATGCGATACCTCATTTGACTAACTCCAAAGGTTTTCCCACCAACGCCATTTACGGCTTTACGAACATGCTCATGAAGCTGCTGCGTGATCTGGAACCGGACTATATTGTAGTGACTTTTGATCTCAGGGGGCCGACAACGCGCCATGGAGAATTTGAAGATTATAAAGCGACGCGAAAACCAATGCCCGATGACCTGATCCCGCAGATTCCGTTTATTAAAGACGTTGTCCGCGGATTTTCCATTTGCATTCTGGAAAAACAGGGTATTGAAGCAGATGATCTGATCGGGACGCTCGCTGTTAAAGCGAGTAAAAAAGGATTGCGCACCGCTATTATTTCCGGCGATAAGGATTTAATGCAGATGATTGATGAGCAGGTCACGATGGTCGATACGATGAAAGATAAGACCTATGACGCGGCGGCCGTGAAAGAAAAATTCGGAGTGGGTCCGGACAAAGTTGTGGAAATTCTGGGACTGATGGGTGATACCTCCGATAACATTCCGGGAGTGCCGGGCATCGGCCCGAAAACGGCGCAGAGACTCATCGAAGAATATGGTACTGTAGAAGCGATAATTGAAAACGCGGCGAATCTGCGTAATTTGAAATTGCGTGAAAGTTTTCGGCAATACGCCGAACAGGCCAGGCTCAGCCGCCAACTGGCGCTGATTCGTAAAGATATTGAAATTGATTTTAATCTACAGAACGCCGCGCGTAAAGAACCGGATAAGGAATCCCTCGCCGGGCTTTTTAGTGAATTTGAATTTTCTTCGCTTTTGCAGCAGATTAAGACAGACACCCTCAGGCCTGTTAAAGACTGTAAAGTTGTCGCAGACAGCGCCGCCCTGTCCGGACTAGCCGTAAAGCTGCATGGCAGTGCGAAAATCGCCTGTGAAATTGTCTGGGAGAAAAATCCCCCGCAGGAATTAATCGGAATGGCTTTGAGCGCTGACGATGACTTGTTTTATCTGCCGCTGGGACATACAAACGTTCAAAAGCAGTTGCCGGTGAAAGAAGCACTTGCCGCACTTGCCCCTGTTTTGAAAAATGCCGAAATAAGAAAATATGTTTATGATCTGAAAACAGCGCTTGTTCATATGGAGAACCTTGAAGTGCAGTCCGGCGAAGATTTGCAGTTAGCGGCATATTTGCTGAATCCTGCCAAAAATTCTTATGAACTTGCCGAATTATCCTGGGAATATTTACACCAGCATGTTCCTACGCTAAATGATGTGGCGGGTGGAAAAGGCAAGACTTATCCAATGGCTTTAGTGCCGGTTGACAAGATGGCTGGCTGCGAGGGACAGCGCGTCGACGCGATATTTGCTCTTGCTTCGGTTATTGAAGAGCAGTTAAAGAAAATAGATGCCATTGATCTTTACCGTAAGGTGGAGATGCCGCTTCTGTATGTCCTTACCGATATGGAAAAGAAGGGCGTACTGGTGAACACTTCTCTTTTAAAGCAAATGTCAACGGAATTAGGCCAATTACTGTCTCTCTCGGAAGGGAAAATATTTCGTCTGGCCGGTGAAAAATTTAATATCAATTCGCCCAAGCAATTGCAGACGATACTTTTTGAAAAACTAAAACTGCCTGCCGGAAAGAAAACAAAAGAAGGATATTCAACCGATGTCGATGTTTTAACTGAACTTGCCCGCAGCCATGAACTACCCGCTGAGATTCTGGCTTACCGCTCTTTGTCTAAACTCAAGTCAACTTATGTGGACGCGCTGCCTGCATTGATTAATCCGCAAACCGGTAGAATTCACACATCCTATAATCAGACAGTAACAGCTACAGGCCGGCTGTCCAGCAGTAATCCCAATTTACAGAATATTCCAATTCGTACATTGGAAGGCAAAAGAATCCGTCAGGCCTTCATAGCCGCCCCAGACTGGCTTTTGATCTCCGCGGACTATTCGCAAATCGAGCTTCGTGTGCTGGCGCATTTGTCGGGAGATGAAACGCTGCTTGAGGCATTTTCCTCCAATGAAGATATTCACAGCCGTACGGCATCGGATGTTTTCGGAGTTTTTCCTCAGATGGTTAATGCCGATATGCGCCGTCAGGCCAAAGTCATCAACTTCGGTATTCTCTATGGAATGAGCGCTTTCGGTCTGGCAAAGGAACTTGGCGTTTCCATGAAAATGGCACAGGAATACATTGATGGATATTTTAAGCGCTATAAAAAGGTGCGCATTTATCTTGATGGAATTCTGGAAGGCGCGCGCCGCGATGGTTTTGTCTGCACACTGCTAAATCGCCGGCGCTATCTGCCGGAATTGAAAAGCAAGATTCCCTCCGTGCGTCAGTTCGCCGAACGCATGGCGATCAATACTCCTATTCAGGGCACTGCCGCCGATTTGATTAAAGTGGCGATGGTAAACATCGATCACCTGCTTAAGAAAAAGAATTTTTCCGCCAGGCTGATCATGCAGGTGCATGATGAACTGGTCATCGAAGCGCCTGCAAAGGAAAAAGAAGCAGTCATGCAACTTGTCAAAAAGGAAATGGAAGAGGTCATAAAACTCAAAGTGCCGTTGAAAGTGGAGATTGCGGCAGGGAAGAACTGGGACGAAGCCCACTGATAGGCAGGGCTGTTAACCGGGGGCGCATTGCCGCAGGGAGCGCAATTATGATTGGATACATTCCCTGCCGGAAAAAGCCGAAGGCTTTACAAAACGCCCATCTGCGTCGTTTCCCTCGTTCTTCGTCGCTACGGCGTATGTAAAATACGTCTCATTCCTCAGGACTCGCGCGCCTTGCATATGAGCATTTTTGAACAGCCCTGAAAAAATGATGCGGTAGTTTATTTGTAGGCAACAATACATAAATCAAATAAATAATTAACATAATCAAAGATGGTATCGAGGCGCCTCCTCCTTGCCGCCTCGGTATCCATTTGAATGTGTCTGGATATATTTATGGATATACCTCTTCAAAGCGTTGAACTGAATGATTCCATTGTTTCAGTAGATTGCAAATATAAATTGTGATACTCTGAATATGAAAGGAATCTTGAAAATTAGAGTGCTATTATGCCGGGCAGACCCACCACAAAATATAGTCTTTTGTTTTGCGATCCCGTCTTAGCAAGGGAATGGCATCCTACAAAAA
>JBEKUA010000094.1:0-5298 GCA_049515495.1 Smithella sp.
ACTTTTTCGCCATTGACAAGAATATCCATCAACACCAGATTGCTTTCACGATAATCTATAATATCGTAGTCAAATGAACCATAACCCTGAGTGACTGATTTGAAACGGTCATAAAAATCATAGATGACTTCAGCAAGGGGCATTTCATAAGATAACTCGACACGTCCGGGGCCTGTATAATTCATGTTGGAATTGACTCCGCGCTTTTCCATGCAAAGCTTCATTACCGCTCCCAGATAACGCTCGGGAAGCATCATTGCGGCCCGGATGTAAGGTTCCTCACCCATATCAATTGACGCGGGATCGGGATAATGCGAGGGATTGTCCACATAGATCGCTTTTTTATCGTTGAGCGTGAAGCGATAACGCACACTGGGTACGGAAAGAATGATGGAAAGGTTAAACTCTCTTTCCAGTCTTTCCTGCACGATATCCAGATGCAGCAGGCCCAGAAAGCCGCAGCGGAAACCCTGTCCCAGAGCGGCTGAAGAATCCTTTTCAAAGACAAAAGAAGCGTCGTTGAGTTTGTATTTTTCCAGTGAATCTGCCAGATCCTGATAATCGTCGGAGGCGATAGGATATATGGACGCAAATACTACCGGCTTTACTTCCTTGAATCCGGGCAGGGGCTGGCCACACGGCCTGTCCTGAAGTGTAATCGTATCGCCGGTTCGTACATCAGCCACGGTTTTTACGCCGGCGATTATGTAGCCGACATCTCCTGCGGAGAGCTTTTCCCGTTTAGTGCGGGTGAGCAGAAAATGACCGACTTCTTCGACTTTATAAGTTGTCCCGTTGTACATGAATTTGATGATATCGCCTGCTTTAACGGTTCCTTCAAAAACGCGGCAATGAATTATCGTGCCGCGGAAAGAGTCATATTTGGCGTCAAATATCAATGCGGCAAGAGGATTGGCGGCATCGCCTTTGGGCGGAGGAATACGTTCGACAATGGCTTCCAGTATCTCTTCAATGCCGATTCCTTCCTTGGCCGAGCACTTGATATGCGTAAAGGGATCAAGTCCCAGTTCCGAATCTATTTCTTCCAGCACGCGATCAACATCGGCGGAGGGGAGATCTATTTTGTTGATAATCGGGATAATCTCCAAATTATGATCTAGCGCCAGATAAAGATTGGCCAGAGTCTGCGCCTGCACGCCTTGGGCGGCGTCAATTAATAATAAGACGCCTTCGCAGGATGCAAGTGAGCGGGATACTTCATAGGAAAAATCAACATGGCCCGGCGTGTCAATCAGGTTGAGAATGTAATCTTTGCCATTTTTGGCATGATAGGGCAGAGAAATGGCATTGCTTTTGATGGTGATACCGCGTTCCCGCTCAATATCCATATTATCCAGAATCTGATCCTGAAAATTCCTTTCATTGCAGACACCTGTGAATTGAATCAAACGGTCGGCAAGCGTGGATTTTCCGTGATCAATATGGGCTATTATGCTGAAGTTTCTTATGTTTTCCATAACTGTGTTAAAAAAAGCCCTCCATAGTAATTCGGGGGGCTTTTTTATTTAATCTTTCCTGACCGGTTAAGCCAGTTTTTTCATAAGTTCTTCCGTTACTTCTTTAACGCCTACGCTGCCATCAACAGCAATGACTTTGGTTCTGTCTTTAAAAAAGTTGACCGCGGCCAGTGTGCCGGTTTTGGTGTCATAGTAAATGCCGTGACGTTTATCGATTGCCGCAGCATCCTGATCATCGGCGCGTGTGGCCAGATCTTCACAACCGCAGACGCGGCAAACAAGTTTGCCAGCCTTTTCCGCCGGTTTAATGGCATCAATGAAAATATTGTTGGGATGGTTGTTGTCCATTTTGCAAAGTCTGCGTCCCATGATGCGCTTCTTGGCTGTTTCACGATCCAGATTTATTTCAATGACATAATCAAGTTTAATGTTCTCTTTCTGCAGGGCAGCCCAGAGAGCTTCAGCCTGCGCCAGATTGCGTGGAAAGCCGTCCAGAAGCCAGCCTTTTTTGCAGTCGTCTTCTTTGATACGGTCCAGAATCATGGGGATGGTAATATCGTCAGGGACGAGTTCGCCGCGGTCGATAAATGCTTTTGCTTTTTCTCCAAGAGGGGTTTTTTTCGAAATATTCTGACGGAAAATAACACCTGTCTCAATATGGGGCACGCCATATTTTTTCTGCACGATTGCGCCTTGGGTTCCTTTACCACTGCCATTGGGGCCAAAAATTAAAATATTCACTTTGTGAGACTCCTTTCTTAAAAAATTAAAGTAGCCGTCTTATAATGTATTATGTAAGTTTACGCAATATAAAAGAAGAAACTGTTGACAGGGGGCGCATTCACGCAAGGAATGCGCAATCATGACTAAAAATATTCCTTGCCGGTAAAAGCTAAAAAAGCTTTTACGAAACGCTCATCTGTTGCGTTTTGCTGCAAACAGCGCTGTTCGACGCATAACAAATACGCCCCGCGATTCGGTTTTTACGCGTTGTGCATCTGAATATTTTTTAAACAGTTTCCAGACATGTGGTTTTTCAATAACCGCATGTTTCTCCTGAAATAAAAACTCTTTTAATGACAGGAACAGCCCGGAGAACAGGAAGTTGAGGAACATGATGAACAATTTGACTTTCCTCCTGCAAATACGGACAATACTTTTTGAGGTTTTTTTGTTCCGCATTTAGGGCAGGAAAGCATTTTTTCTTCCGACGGCGAAAAAATCAAACTTTCAAAGATATTTTTACATTTTTTACATCTGAATTCATATATAGGCATCTTAAATTATCCTTGTTCATAAATATTAATAATAAAATATGCAGGAATTCGGCAATGTCAAGCCGTTATAATAATATTTGTCTTTCTATAGCTTTAGTTCACTGCTTTAGTTTTTCCACTGGTTTCAGCTTTCCGCCGGTTTCTAATTCTTTAATTGCCTGATTAATGGCAATGCTTCGTTGGGAATCCTTGGGAAAATAATTGAGCGCTTCTCTAAAATGAAACAGGGCGCTTTCCTTCTTTTTATCTTTTTTGAAATGCAGACCAAAATAGTAGTGTGATTCTCCCTGATTGTTAAGTTTGCCATAAGCCATAGCGATCTGATAATTTAGATCATAGTCATCAGTTGATCTGTTTTCCAGTTTTAAAAAATAATCCAGAGCTTTTTGATAATTCCCTGAATCAAGATATGTTTTTCCTAAGGCAAAAGTAACATCGCTGTCATTCGCGTTTAAACTGGCAGCCCGCAGAAGATAGTCTTGCGCAAGATATGACTCTCCCATTTTTATATAAATCAAGCCGATATTTTTTAAAACATCTTCATCCCGCGGTGATAAACTTAACGCTTTGAGATAGTGTTTGAGGGCAGAGTTTGTTTGTCCGAGTTGATCTTCAATTAAAGCCAGAAAGTAGAGCAGATCAACGTCATCAGGATTCTTCTTTAAAGACTCTGTCAGTTCGGTATATTTATTGTTCAGATCATCTTGGTCCAATTTAATAAGAGCCTGCATTCTGCTGAAATTACCGAATATTTTCATTTCCCCTTTTTGATGATATTGCGTTGAAATCAAACTATCTATATAAAAAATACGAACATCTGTGCCTGGATGCGTTTGCAGATAAGAAGGCATGGATTTTGAATAATACTCATATCGTTTCAGTATCCGGAGAAAGTCAGACATTGCTGCCGGATGATAGCCTGCGGCGACAAGATAACCCAAACCTAAACGGTCCGCTTCTTCTTCATGTTCGCGTGAAAATTTTAACGACAAGCTGCTGGCGCCGGCAACAGAAAATGCAGCAATTGCGGCAGTCGCCTCACCGCCGCCTCCGAGGAAAGCTCCGGCAATAATCGCGGCTAATGTGACAACGTTTAATTTTTTGGACTTTTCAATCATATCGGCGACGTGGCGGCCATTGGCATGACCGAGTTCATGAGCAATAACCGCCGCCAGTTCGGCTTCATTTTCCGCCGCTGATATTAGCCCTTTATTTATATAAACGTAACCGCCCGGAGTGTTAAAAGCGTTTATTGCGTTGCTGTCAATGATAACAAAATGAAACTCAAAAGGAACTTTGTTGGCTTGTGCCTGAATCAAATTGCCGATTTTGGTTACGTAACCGTTAAGAACTTCATTTTTGAGGATAAGATGATGTTGTTCCATTTGATCATAAAATTCCCTGCCGAGTTTTCTTTCATCTTCAATAGTGAAGTCGGCAAGACAAGGGCTTGCACGAAACAATAAAGTAAATAATATAACAGCAAAATAAATATATTGATTTTGAGTAAATTTACGCATAAGCAGTTCTAAAATTACATAATTTTTGATTATATTACATTTTTTATAATTTTAAGACAAGTTTTCATTTATCGGAATAAATTTCAAAATATTGATGGAGAATATCGTTAATATGAAGAAAAATCTTGTTATAACCATAGACGGACCGGCAGGCGCCGGCAAAAGCACGGTAAGCAAAATATTGGCAAAGAAGCTCAACTATATTTATCTGGATACAGGCGCTCTGTATCGGGCTATGGCTTATAAAGCGCTGAAACTTAAAATATCTCCCGACGACGTTTCTACTTTAGCTGATTTATGTTCCAATACTACAGTAATCCTGAAAAATAACGACGGCCAAATGAAAGTGTATGTAGACGGGGAGAATGTTGAAGATAAAATCCGTACAGAGGAAGTAGGTTTGGCTGCTTCCAAAATATCTTCTTTTGCCGTGGTGCGTGAAAAGTTACTTAGTCTGCAAAGAGAAGCAGGCATTCAAGGCGGCATTGTTGCCGAAGGCAGAGATATGGGATCGGTAGTTTTTCCTCACGCAGATTATAAATTTTATCTTGATGCCAAATTAGAAGAAAGAATAAAAAGAAGACACAAAGAGCTTTTAGTCAAAGATGCATCGGTAAAATATAAATCAATTCAAGAAGATATGCTCACAAGGGATAAACAGGATAAGCAGCGCGAACTTGCCCCCTTAAAAGCGCCTGATGGCGCAATAATAATTGATTCGGATAACTTATCCGCTCAGAAGGTTGTGGAGAAAATTATCTTTTATATTAAATAAATAAATTGAAAATAAGCCTTATAAAATATACTGGATTTTATGTTGATATTTAATATTGTGTGTGTTAAATTTTAAAAATTATAGAGTTTCATAAAAAATAGGGGGTATTAGTTTAATGGTTAACAATAACAACAAAAACTTAACAAATGAAAAGGGGGTTGACGCTGACTCTTCGACGAAAAATCAATCATCTCAAGTTAAAGAAGAAGAAATGGATTTTAAAGAACTTTACGAACAAAGCCTTAACC
>JBEKUA010000095.1:0-5276 GCA_049515495.1 Smithella sp.
AGATCCGGCAGGTCGCGGCTATATCGCCTTGATACGTAGCTTTGCCGGAATAAACGACGATATGCGACAAAAATTAAGAAACGGTATTTTGTCGGCAACTCCGCGAAAATTAAGAAACGCTTTACTTGATTATTTTTCTTTGGCGGCAAAATCATCCTCAGTAGCTGTGTATTCCGCTCCGGAGAAGTTAAATGAAGCCAATAAGAGGCTGGAAGAAAAGCTTGTCATGGAAAATCTTTCGGACGAGTAGCCAACATTAGCTTATTTCATAAAAAACGGCGGTTAAAGAAAATCTCTAACCGCCGTGAAAATCAAATTTGTTTTAATCAGAAATCTAGAAAGGGACAGTCTACGAAAATAATTACTTATTGTTTTTCAGCCACATTTATACGCGCTATTGCCCGCGCCAACGCGGCACGCATTATTTCGTACTCAACGTCCTCCTTGGTCATCTGAGATAGACGAGATTCCGCTTTGTCCTTTGCTTGCAGAGCTCTGTCTTTATCAATACCGTCAGATCTTTCGGCTGTTTCAATCAATATTGTAACTTTACTTGAAGTAACTTCCGCATAACCGGTGTTCACAGAATAATAGGTCTTTTTTCCGTCTTTGATATAATTCAATTCGCCAATGTCGACAGCGCTTAAAAAAGCCTCATGACCGCGTAACACACCGAATTCACCTTCCGCCCCGGGAATGGTAACTTCCTCAATCTTATCCGAAAAAACCATCTTTTCCGGGGTTACAATTTCAAGCATTAATTCGTCTGCCATTTACCTTCTCCAACTAGGTTTTATGAAGCAATCTTCTTGGCTTTTTCCACCGCTTCTTCAATACCGCCAACCATGTAAAAAGCCTGCTCGGGCAGATCATCATGTTTGCCTTCCAAAATTTCCTTAAATCCTCTCACGGTATCGGGGACAGATACAAATTTGCCTTCCGTTCCAGTAAATTGAGCTGCGACAAAGAATGGCTGAGACAGGAATCTCTGAATTTTTCTCGCGCGGCTGACGGTCAGTTTATCACCTTCGGAAAGTTCGTCCATACCCAGAATGGCAATGATGTCCTGTAAATCTTTATACTTCTGAAGCGTTACCTGAACATGACGGGCAACAGCATAGTGCTCCTCACCTATAACATTCGGGTCCAGAATACGCGATGTGGAATCAAGAGGATCCACCGCGGGATAAATACCCAATTCAGCGATCGGACGGGACAAAACGACTGTTCCGTCAAGATGCGCAAAGGTGGTTGCTGGCGCGGGGTCAGTCAAGTCATCAGCGGGAACGTAAACACACTGAACGGCTGTAATCGAGCCTTTATTTGTTGAGGTAATGCGTTCCTGCAATTCACCAAGGTCTTGGGCCAGTGTCGGCTGGTAACCGACAGCAGAAGGCATGCGTCCCAGAAGAGCCGAAACTTCAGAGCCTGCCTGCGTAAAACGGAAAATGTTGTCGACAAACAAAAGCACGTCCTGGCCTTCGATATCGCGGAAATATTCCGCATTGGCCAGAGCCGTCAAAGAAATTCTTGCTCTAGCTCCGGGCGGTTCAGTCATCTGTCCGTAAATTAAAGCTGCCTGCTTGATAACACCTGATTCCAGCATTTCACGATAAAGATCATTTCCTTCACGTGTTCTTTCACCAACACCCGCGAACACAGAAATGCCGCCGTGGTGCATAGCGATATTATGAATCATTTCCATCATAACGACTGTCTTGCCGACGCCTGCTCCACCGAACATGCCCATCTTGCCGCCGCGGGGAAATGGTACCAAAAGGTCAATAACCTTGACGCCTGTTTCCAGAACGTGCACGGATGTGTCCTGCTCGAGGAAAGTCGGTGAAAGTCTATGAATAGGCATTTTAGTCTCTGCGTCAATGGGGCCTAGACCATCAACGGGACGACCGACAACGTTCTGAATTCTGCCAAGACATGACTTGCCGACGGGAACGGTAATCGGCGCTCCCGTGTCTTTGCAGTTCATACCGCGAACCAGACCGTCGGTAACATCCATTGCGATGCAGCGGACAACGTTGTCGCCCAAGTGCTGCGCTACTTCGACAACCAAGTTATCTTCATTGTCGTTAATCGCCGGATTGGTAATTAAAACAGCGTTTAAAATGCTGGGAAGCTTTCCTTCTTCAAAAGCCACGTCAACAACGGGTCCAATAACCTGAACAATCTTTCCGATATTCATAACTATCTCCTTACAAATAGTCGCATTAATATATTTTACATGCGGCAGATTGCCGCAGAAAAATTAACCTTTCGCCAAAGCTTCGGTACCACCTACGATATCCATCAACTCCGCTGTAATCGCTGCTTGTCTCGCTTTGTTCATCTTCAGCGTCAAACTGCTAATCAGTTCTTCACAATTGCTGGTTGCGTTGTCCATAGCCGCCATCCGCGCTCCATTCTCGCCTGCCGATGTTTCCAGCAGAGCACGATAAACTAGAACGTGAACATACATCGGCAAAAGCTTTTGCAATAAAACTTCTTCTGATGGTTCATAGGAATAATCGATACGTTTATCAGGATCAACATCAACGTCCTGCCCAATAGAGGGCAAGGGAAATAATCTGACAACTGTCGGCTTTTGCACGGACACATTAACAAATTGATTGTAAATCAGATAAAGCTCATCATATTCTTCCTTGATAAAAGGATTAATGACTTCATCAGCCACAGAAACAGCAAGAGTCATATCAAATTTACTTAAAAGATCAACCTTTTGCGCAAGAATATTTGCCTTTTTCCTGTAATAATCTCTGCCCTTGCGACCGACACAGATGAGCGAAACATCTTTACCATCAGCCGTTTTATCCTTTAAAAATCTATCCGTAGCCTTGATCAGGTTCGTGTTGAAACCGCCGCAAAGACCACGATCGGAAGTCATGCAAATGACGCGAATTTTTTTTGGATCACGAACAGCCAGAAGCGGATGCGAGATGGTATCCACGCGCAAAGCCAAGCTGTTGAGCACATCCATGAACTTTCCGGCATATGGTCTGAAATTCTCCATTTTTACTTGCGCCGATTTAAATTTTGACGCAGCAACCATATTCATGGCGCGCGTTATTTGCTTCGTCTTTGCAACACCAACGACTTTTCTTTTTATGTCTTTTAGCGAGGCCACCTGAATTTCTCCTCAACCTTAATTTATACTGAACTCGTGAAAGTTTTAATTTACTATGCAACAAAAACTGAATCGAAATTAGTTAATACTTCTTTCATCTTCTTTTCCAGTTCCGGAGAGATAATTTTCTTATCTTCTATTTCTTTCAAAATGTCCGCATGTTTGGTCTCAACAAAACTCAAAAGCTGTTCTTCATAGACACGGACTTTTTCCACATCGTATTTGTCAATAAATCCTCTTGTTCCAGCAAAAAGAACAACTATTTCCTGTCCAAGAGACATCGGCTTGTACTGAGGCTGTTTGAGCAATTCCACCAGACGAACGCCACGATCCAGCTGTGCCTGAGTTGCTTTATCCAGATCGGAACCGAATTGAGCAAAAGCCGCAAGTTCACGATATTGGGCCAAATCAAGTTTCAGCGTTCCTGCAACCTGTTTCATTGCTTTAACCTGGGCTGCGCCACCGACTCGGGACACGGACAAACCGACATTAATAGCCGGACGAATACCGGAGAAGAACAAGCTTGGTTCCAAGTAAACCTGACCGTCTGTAATGGAAATAACGTTCGTCGGGATATAAGCGGAAACGTCACCGGCCTGTGTTTCAATAATCGGCAAAGCGGTTAAGGAACCACCGCCAAGTTCCTGACTCACACGCGCTGAACGCTCCAGCAGACGAGAGTGGTTATAGAAAATGTCTCCGGGATAGGCTTCACGTCCTGGAGGACGGCGAAGCAGAAGTGAAATCTGACGATACGCAACGGCCTGCTTGGACAAATCGTCATAAATTATCAAGGAATCCTGGCTTTTATCTCTGAAATATTCACCAATACTGCAACCTGCGTATGCAGCGATATACTGAAGCGTTGCCGGGTCAGAGGCACAACCTGCAACGATACATGTATAAGACAAAGCGTCATGTTGTTTTAATCTTTCGGCAACCTGAGCCACTGTAGATTTCTTCTGACCAATAGCGACATAGATACATTTTACACCGGTATCTTTCTGGCGTATTATCGCATCAACGCAGATGGCCGTTTTACCAATCTGGCGGTCGCCGATGATAAGTTCCCGCTGTCCGCGTCCAATTGGCGTCATGGCGTCAATAGCTTTCAGGCCCGTGTACATCGGTTGATTAACGGGTTGACGCGCTATAACACCGGGGGCTACCATTTCAATACGACGAAATTCATTTGTTTCAATGGGTCCTTTACCATCTAGAGGCGCTCCCGTCGCGTCAATAACGCGGCCGAGCAGTGCATCGCCTACCGGTACCTGTGCGATCTTACCGGTACGTTTAACAATGTCACCTTCTTTAATGTGCGTAACTTCTCCAAGAACGGCAACACCGACGTTATCCGCTTCGAGGTTAAGAACCATGCCCAGAATACCGCCGGGAAATTCGAGAAGCTCCATAACCATGGCGTTTTGCACACCATAAACTCTGGCTATACCGTCACCGACGGACAGGACAGTTCCCGTTTCGCTTATATCCAGCTTTTTCTCGTAGCTTTTAATTTGCTCAGAAATAATTTGACTAATTTCTTCCGCTTTAATTGTTTCCATGTCCTATCTTGCCTCCCCTAAGAGATTCCTCATATTATTCAATTGATTTTTTATACTGCCATCGTAAAGCGTATCGCCAACCCCAATAACGACTCCACCTAAAAGAGTGGGATCTTCTTCCACAGTCATGTCCACTTTTTTACCTATTGCTTTTTCAAGGCAGGAACTTATGGAAGAACGCAGCTCATCGGAAAGAGCAAATGCTGTTTTCACATTGACACTTACTCTTTTTAGAGTTTCATCCATTAATTGGCGATAGCAAATCACTATATCATTTAAAATATCGATTCTTTTTTTATCTACGAGCAACTTTAAAAAACTTACTGTCATGCCGGATAACTGCAATTTGGCGATTATAGTTTCCACAACACCTTTTTTACTTGCCTGTTCAAAGACGGGATTAGCCAAAAAATCGCTCAAGGATTTGTTTTCTGAGATTATTGACGCAAACTGATTAAGCTCATTATAAAATGGCTCAATTCGCTTTTCTTCAGTTGCAATTTCAAAAAATGCGCGCGCGTAACGCTTGGAAATATTGCTGATCAATTTCTGATTACCACCTTATTTATATA
>JBEKUA010000096.1:0-5089 GCA_049515495.1 Smithella sp.
GTTAAGTAATGCATCCTTCCCTTGAACATGCAATATTGCTTGACTTAAGGCCGTTCTAAAGATAATTATACGCCATAGTTCAGGAAGAAGTAATTATTATGAAACGTGATAAAATCAGAACATTAATTTTTCCACTTGTAATTTGTACAGCCGTTTTGTCTGCGCTTTCCTGCGCGCCTAAAACAAGAGTGGCTGTAAATCAACTGGATACCCCCGAACGCCATACCTTCACCGGATTGAAACTGCTGGATCAGGAAAAATATACTGACGCCGATCGCGAATTCAAAATGGCAATTCAACTTAATAATAATTATTCCAGGGCTTATACCGGCATGGCTCTGGTGGATACTTTTACGAATAAATTCGGCACGGCGCTGGATAATCTGACGCTGGGTTCTAAATATGCAAAGTCGGACGAAGATAAACTTTTCGTCAATATCGGCAGGATTCAGTATTACACCATCAGCAAATCTGACCCCAAATGGCTGGAATTGGCTCAAAAACAATTTGATGAAGCTGTAGCCATTGATTCCAAACATACTTCTGCTTATTATTTCATGGGCTTGGCATACAAAGAAGCGTTGGAATTCAATCTGGCCGGTCTGATGTTCGGCAGGGTTATTCAACTGAAAACCGATCATATCGCTGATGCCGACGCGCAATTGAAGTTTCTGCAAAAAGTTCAACAGGCTATGCCTTTAACAGAAACAGGAAAGAGGATTGCTCTGGTGGAGCGCATGACCAGAGCGGATACGGCGGCTTTATTTATGGAAGAATTAAAAATAAAAGATATTTACATTAAAGAAGCGCCGATAGCTTTCGACAAGCCTTTAAAAGAAACCCCGAAAATTTCAGGAGAAATAACGGAACCCGCAAAAGTTTCGACAGATGCCAAGGCAGATGCAAAGGAAATGGAAAAAATTTCCGCAGCGATTCCTTTGCCGTCAGCACCTGTTAAATTGATGGCAAAAGATATAGCAGACAATCCATTTAAAACGTACATTGAGGGCATACTGGAGGCTGGTGTACGCGGTTTGGAAAATGATCCGAACGGCGATTTCAATCCGGACGAAGTCATCTCCCGCGGTGAATACGCCATAATGCTGGAAGATGTATTGATAAAACTGACAAAAGAGAAGGATTTATCCACAAAGTATATTAAATCAAAAACATTATTCCCCGACGTTCCATCGGACATGCCTTGTTTCAATGCAATTATGTTATTGACCTCACGGGGAATTATGGAAGCCAAAAATACTAAAACGGGGGAATTCGCTCCGCTTAAACCATTATCCGGCGTGGAAGCTCTTTTGATTATTCATAAGTTCAAGGAAAAGTTGAAAATCAATTGATTAAGATATTGAATTATAAAGACATATTTTAATAGGGCGCAAGCCCTTTTTATTTATGGCCTCCAATTATGGAACCGTATATGTGTAAATTCAATGATATATTAGAGATTACTAAATCAGGGAGTAGAATTAAATGGCACGCAAAGAGTTAAGCAAGGCGTTTGAACCGGCCGATACCGAGAAAAGATTATATGATTACTGGTTAAAAAATAAATATTTTCATGCGCAGGA
This sequence comes from Smithella sp., assembly GCA_049515495.1. Taxonomy (GTDB): domain Bacteria; phylum Desulfobacterota; class Syntrophia; order Syntrophales; family Smithellaceae; genus Smithella. The sequence continues at coordinate 1,584 of JBEKUA010000096.1, forward strand.
CGCAAGTGATGCTCCGGCTTTTTCTATCGTTATTCCTCCTCCAAATGTGACCGGAATGTTACATATGGGGCATGCTTTGAATAATACGTTGCAGGATATTATTACACGCTTTAAAAGGATGCAGGGCTATAACACTTTGTGGATGCCGGGTATGGATCATGCGGGCATTGCCACACAAAACGTCGTTGAACAGCAGTTGATGAAAGAAGGAATCTCCCGCCATGATTTAGGACGCGAAAAATTTATCGCCCGCGTCTGGGAATGGAAGGAAAAATACGGCGGTGTCATTATCAATCAGTTAAAGCGGCTTGGCTGTTCCTGCGATTGGGAAAGAGAGCGTTTTACGATGGATAAGGGCTTATCCCACGCCGTGCGGGAAGTTTTTGTAAGGCTTTATAATGAAGGCATGATTTATCAGGGCGATTACATTGTCAACTGGTGTCCCCGCTGCCACACAGCCATTTCCGATCTGGAAGTGGAATTCAAACAGGATCAAAGCTTTTTGTGGAACATCCGTTATAAATTTGAAGACGGCAGTGGAGAAATTGTGGTAGCCACAACCAGACCGGAGACGATGCTGGGCGATACAGCCGTTGCCGTTAATCCCGACGATAAAAGATATACAGATAAAATCGGCAAATACGTTATTTTGCCTTTAATGAATAAAAAAATTCCCATCATTGCCGATGAATATGTAACGATGGATTTCGGTTCCGGCGCTGTAAAAATCACCCCCGGTTCCGATCCCAATGACTTTGCCATAGCCCAGCGGCACAATCTGGAAATTATTACAATCATAAACGGCAAGGGAATCATCAATGAAAACGGCGGAGCTTATAAAGGGCAGGATCGTTACGAAGCCCGTAAAAACGTTATTGCCGACTTGGAAAAGCAGGGCTTTTTAGTAAGCCTGGAACCTTACGCGCATAATGTCGGCCAGTGTTATCGCTGCAAAACGGATATTGAGCCCATGGTCTCCAAACAGTGGTTTGTCAAAATCAAGCCTTTGGCTAAACAGGCGATAGCGGCCGTCGTAAAGGGTAAAACAAAGATCGTTCCCAAGTCGTGGGAGGCAACTTATTTTGACTGGATGAATAACATTCGTGATTGGTGCATCTCCAGACAGCTGTGGTGGGGGCATCGTATTCCCGTCTGGTATTGCGATGGTTGCGGTAAAATTATTGTCGCCACGGCTGATCCCGATAAATGTCCCGAATGCGGCGGTGTTTCCCTTCGGCAGGATGAAGATGTTCTGGATACCTGGTTTAGTTCCGCGCTGTGGCCTTTTTCCACTCTGGGCTGGCCCAACAGGACAAAGGCTCTTAAAACATTCTATCCGACCTCATTGTTAATTACCGGCTTTGATATTCTTTTCTTCTGGGTAGCCCGCATGATGATGATGGGCATTTACGTTATGAAAGACGTCCCCTTTAAAGATGTTTATCTGCACGCGCTTGTGCGGGACGAAAAAGGGGAAAAAATGAGCAAGTCCAAGGGCAACAGTATTGATCCTATTTTGATGATCGATCAGTACGGCACAGACGCGTTTCGTTTCACGCTGGCCGCCTATACCGCTCAGGGGCGCGATGTTCGGCTTTCGCCGGAACGAATTGAAGGCTACAAATTTTTTGTCAATAAAATCTGGAACGCGTCAAAGCTGACGCTGGTTCATCTGGATGACTTCGACGAATCCGCCGCCTCCGGCGTTTCCGATTCACTGCCGGACAAATGGATAAAGGTAAAATTAAACAAGGCCATTGAAGATGTCACCGGGGCTTTGGATGAATACCGTTTCAATGATGCCGCCGCTGCTGTTTACCGTTTTATCTGGCATGAATTATGTGACTGGTATCTGGAATTAAGCAAACCGGTTTTTTACGGCAAAGAAAACCCGGAGCAAAGACAGGCTGCCCAGCGGACTTTGCATGAGGTTTACCAGAAAATGCTGCAACTCCTGCATCCTTTCATGCCTTTTTTGACGGAAGAACTCTGGCAGATTCTGAAAGGCAGTGACGAAAATTCGATTATGGTCAGCAAATTTCCCGTTGTTAACGCGCAATGGGAAGATATGGAAGCAGAGAAAGAGATGGAGATGATTATGGAGATTATTACATCCATCCGCAATATCCGCGGTGAAATGCGCATTGCGCCGTCGCAGAAATTGAAGGTTTTCATTTCCGTCGCTGACGAACAAAATAAAAAATTCATACAGAAGGATCAAAGCTATATTCTGAATCTGGCCAATCTCGAATCATTGACTGTCGAAATTAATATGGTCGAGCCCAAAGGCGTTGCGACCGCTGTAATGGGCGCTACAAAAATATTCGTTCCGCTGGCTGGCGCTGTGGATATCTCCGCGGAGAAGGCAAGGCTGGAGAAAGAACTGGGCAAGGTGTCCAAAGATTTGGAACAGTGCTCGAAGAAACTTGCCAACAGGGACTTTTGCCTCAAGGCAGCGCCGGAAATTATTCAGAAGGAAGAAGAAAAGTTAAAAGACTTCCAGAAAAAATTTGCGACGCTCGAAGGCGCGCTTAAAAAATTAAAAGGGATTTCCCTTTGATAAAGTGTAGAAAAATGCTTTCTCAACCCATCCTGAAAATCATTAAAAACGCTCTGGCTGAAGATATCGGCACCGGCGATATTACAACGCAGGCCACTGTCAGCGGCAAAAAAAAGGGAAGGGCATTGGCAATCGCCAAAGATGATTTTGTCATAGCCGGAGTGGATGTCTTTGCCGAAACATTTAAGTGTCTTGATAAAAATATTAAGATAAAAAAAATAATCAACGATGGCAGCCGGGTGAAAAAAGGCGCTTTGATTGCCGAAGTATCCGGTAGTTTATCCAACATTTTAAAAGCGGAGCGTGTTTCACTTAATCTGTTTCAGCGCATGTCAGGCATTGCAACACTTACGGCAAAATACGTGGAGGCCGTGCGAGGCTTCAAAGCAGTCATTCTCGATACGCGCAAAACCGTGCCGAACCTGCGAATTCTGGATAAGATGGCCGTACGCCTGGGCGGCGGCACTAATCATCGCATCGGTTTGTATGACGGAGTGCTCATCAAGGATAACCATATCGAAGCAGCAGGCGGTATCACCGTCGCGGTGAACGCGCAACGCAAGCATCTGCCTCGCAAAATGAAAATCGAAGTGGAAACTAAAAATTTAATGGAAGTAAAGGAAGCTCTCCGCTTCGGCGTGGATATCATCATGCTTGATAATATGAGTGTTCCTGCTATGAAAAAAGCTGTCGATTTGGTGGCCGGAGGGGCGCTTATCGAAGCATCCGGAAATGTAAGCCTGAAAAATGTAGCCAGGATTGCCGCAATCGGAGTGGATTTTATTTCCGTGGGAGAACTTACTCATTCTGTCCGCGCCGCTGACATTTCATTAAAAATTATAGCTTGTTAGTAGTAGGGTGGATGAAGCGAAGCGCATCCACCGATTTTGATTAATTGTGGAACCTCTACGTTTGTCCCTTCTTGTAAATGCCATGAACTTTAATG
>JBEKUA010000097.1:0-5087 GCA_049515495.1 Smithella sp.
GAATAAAAAAGAAGGCATGGAATTTGCGATTGTTATCGATAAAAGTTTCAATAATTATAACTCAGCCCAAGAAGCAGTCGGCAAATTACCACCGGTGATTGCCGCTAAAGCAAAAATTTTAACTCAATGGGATGCGGATACAGTATTTTTTAACCGCCGCGTGTTGCATCATTGAGTTGATCGTGGAGGATAAATGAGAATTAAACAACGTCTTGGTGAAATACTTGTAAAGCAAGGGGTTTTGACCGAAGAAATGCTGGTAAAAATCCTGAGTGATCAGAAAAAAACCAATTTAAAGATTGGCCAGTTTTTAATACGCCAGGGAATTCTTCAGGAAAAACAAATAATAGATTTATTATGCGAGCAACTCAATCTTCAAAAATATCAAATGAACAAGTTCCCCCTGGATTTGAATCTGGTGCGTTATATCCCCATTGAATTCGCACAAAAAAATCAAGTAGTCCCTTTAAAATTGCAGGGGAATCTTTTGACCGTCGCAGTTGTTGATCCTCTGGAGACAAAAATATTCGATTCCATTGAAAAATTAACCAACATGGAAGTCGAACCTGTAATTTGTTCAGAAATGGAAATCAATCAACTCATCAGCAGTATGTATGGCATGCAATCCGATCTGGGCGATATCATGGAAAACATGGAGATAGAATCCAAGAGTAAAGAAGACTCCGAAACCCAGGAAGAAATCCAGATCACATCGTTACAGGATCAGGCGGGAGAGGCGCTGGTTGTTCGTTTGACTAATTCTATTTTTGCTCAGGCCGTTCGCAGCAGAGCAAGTGATATACATATCTCTCCGCAACAAAATACCGTGCAGTTGCGTTTTCGCATTGATGGACGACTGATCGAAATGCCCTCGCCTCCCAAATCCATATTTTTATCTGTTATTGCCCGTCTTAAGATTATAGCCAACATGGATATCACCGTTTCCAGAGTTCCTCAAGACGGCCGATTCACCCTGAAATTAGAGAAAAAGGAAATCAATGTCAGAGTTTCCTCGATTCCCACAATTCACGGAGAAAATATTGTCATGCGTCTGTTGGATATGAGCGCTGGTATTTATACCCTGGATAGTTTGGGCATGGATGCTGATGATATGGCTAAAATAGAAAGTATGAGCAATAAACCTTACGGAATGATTCTAAGTACCGGACCAACAGGAAGCGGCAAAAGCACCAGCCTGTATGCAATCCTGAGTTCCATAAACAAACCGGATATCAATATAATTACTCTGGAAGATCCGGTCGAATATAGAGTAAATGATATTCGTCAGGTGCAGTTAAACACTAAAGCGGGAATGACTTTTGCCGGCGGCTTGCGTTCAATTCTTCGTCAGGACCCGGATGTTATTATGGTTGGTGAGATTAGAGATGCGGAAACTGCCGCGGTATCGGTACAGGCGGCGCAAACGGGGCATAGAGTTTTGAGCACTGTTCATACGAACGATGCCGCGGGAGTTATAACACGATTTATCGATATGGGCATCGAGCCTTTCCTGATTTCATCTGTTTTGATAGTTTCTTTCGCTCAAAGATTAGTGCGCACTGTTTGTCCTTATTGTAAAGAACCTTATAATCCACCGGTGAAAGCTCTTACTGCATTTGGAATAACAGAAACAGAAGCAAAAAACGCTAATTTCCAACACGGTAAAGGTTGCAGCCAATGCAAGAATACCGGCTTCAAGGGGAGAACTGGTGTTTTTGAGGTTTTGGCGATTGATGAGATGATTCAGGATATGATCGTTAATCAAAGATCGAGTCCCGAAATCACGCGCGCCGCGGTAGCTGCCGGTAAATTAAAAACATTACAAAAAGATGCAGCCCGAAAAGTTGTTCAAGGGATAACAACTCTGGAAGAAGCGGCCTCCGCTGTTATGACTTAAAATAAATAAGGATGAAAAATGCCCAAATATTCTTACCAGGCCATTAACAATATTGGAGAGGAAGTTTCCGGAAAATTAGAGGCGGAATCGGCTGAGATCGCAAATTTCATGCTGATTTCCCGCGAACTTATACCGTCAAAAATTAAAGAACAACAGAGGAGTAATGATTGGTTAGATGCGTTATCAGTGATGGGCAAAGTTAAAACGATGGATCTGATAATGTTTACAAAACAGTTCCATTCCATGCTGGTTGCGGGGATACCGATATTAAGAATTTTGTCTATTCTGGAGGATCAGACGGAAAGCAAAGGTTTGAAACGGGCGATATCAATAATTATTAAAGATATCAATCAAGGCTCCTCCCTTTCTGATTCGATGCAAAAACACCCCAAAATATTTGACCGACTTTACTGTGACATGATCAGGGCAGGTGAAGTCAGTGGAAGTGTGCCGATCGTTTTAGAGCGATTGATTTACATTATTGAACATGAAGCAAAAGTCAGGGCAGATATAAAATCGGCATTAAGATATCCAATGATAGTGCTTATATTCTTATCATGCGCTTTTATATTTCTTTTAACTGTTGTAATACCTCAATTTGTTTCTATTTTTACCCAAGTCGGGTTAGACTTGCCGTGGCCCACAAAAATTGCCATGCTTTTATACGGTATTATTCATAATTATTGGTATTTAATGCTTGGTGCAATATTAATAATTGTTTTTAGCTTGCGTTTCTATTTTAAAACAAGCAACGGTAAATTCGTGAAGGATTCTTTTTTGTTGGAAGTGCCTATAATAGGGCCGGTATTTAAAAAGGCGGCATTATCACGTTTTGCCAGTATTTTTGCCATCTTACAAACAAGCGGCGTTCCCATTATGCAATCGTTGACCATTCTTTCGGCTACAATGGGTAATGAGGCCCTTACGCGAACTTTCGATAATATCCGTGAACGTATTAAAGAAGGGGCCGGAATTTCGGCGCCATTAAAATCATCAAAATATTTTACCCCGATGGTTATTGATATGATAGCTATCGGTGAAGAGTCCGGAAAGATTGATGAAATGATGCGGGCAGTCGCAATGCATTATGATAGTGAGGTTGAGTACGCTGTTAAAGCGCTTTCCGACGCGATTGGACCGATTCTAATCGTTGGTTTAGCCGCGGTCGTGGGATTTTTTGCGTTATCTATATTTATGCCGATGTGGGATCTTATGAAATTGACAACACATCATTGATGGAAAAATATTGATCATGGGAATAAGCTGATAATTCTTGACTTTTTACGCTTGAATAATTAGAATAATCAATACGAAATTTTGCAAGTGAAGTCTTAATAAGCAATAATTAAAAAACAACTAACGGGCATGAAGAAAGGAGGAAAAATATGTTAAAAAATGAGAAAGGTTTTACGTTGATTGAAATCATCGCTGTTCTGGTTATTTTGGGAATTTTAGCCGCGGTGGCTGTTCCAAGATACTTGAGTCTGATGGACCAGTCAAGAATTTCTGCCGCACAGGGCGCACTTGGCGAATTAAAATCGAGAGCAAGTGCTACATACTCCAGATTGCTTTTATCGGGCAATGGAGTTGATCCCGGAGAAGCCGCTGTTCAAGCTTCTGTAAGTTCTGATGTTGGCAGTGATTTTTCAGATATTACAATAACTGCCAGCGGCAGTAATATTATATTTGCGATTGGCACGGTGAAAGGCAGTACCATGAGTACAACTCCTAGCGGGACCTGGTATTACCCGACACAAAGCTAGATAAAAAACATTTGGAAAAAAATAGCGTGAATCATATCACGCTATTTTTTTACCAGTGTTTTAATTAGTGAAGAAGAAACATTTTTTAGTCATTAAGGAAGAAAAAATGTTAAAAAATGAGAAAGGTTTTACGTTGATTGAAATCATCACGGTTCTGGTTATTCTGGGAATTTTAGCCGCCGTGGCCATTTCGAGATACGTGGATATGATGGACCAGTCAAGAATTTCAGCCGCACAGGTTGCAATCGGGGAATTAAAATCACGCGCAAGCGGTATATATGCTAAATTATATTTGTCAGGTGATGGAGCGGATCCCGGAGAAGCAGCTGTTCAGGCCTCAATAAGTTCTGATGTTGGGAGTGATTTTTCAGATATTACAGTAACTGCCAGCGGCAGTAATATGATATTTTCGATTGGCACGGTGAAAGGCAGCACTATGAGTACAACTCCCAGCGGAACCTGGTATTACCCAACACAAAGCTAAATAAAAAACATTAAGGAAAGAATAGCGTGAATCATATCACGCTATTTTTTTGCTGATTTTTCAATTAATATAGGAACATTCCCCTGCGATAAATAGATAATTTTCAATCTTAGGAACGTAAATAAGCAATTTTTCATCTTTATTTAATTGTTGAATATATTCTTTTAAATTTAAAGAACCCTGTAAATATAACAAGAGGCGAATTTCCTGATTAAGCCTTTTTGCGTTTTTGATTTTTTCGTATAATTCAATAAGAGCCAGATTGGCATATGCATTTTGCGGAGCAAGTTCCCGGGCGGATTTCCAGTAATAGATGGCGAGGGCATAGTTATTTTTCAGACGGCAGGCCTCAGCCATAATCTCGAGCGCGGTTAATGAATCCGAATCTTTCGCGAGACTTTTTTCGGCGAAATTTTTAGCGGCATCAATTTTACCGTCCTTTAACAGAATAAAACTGTATAATTCCAATAGCCCGGAATTGTCGGGATATCTTTTAAACTTATCTTCAATAATTTGTCCCGCTTCTTTAACTTTATTCTGCCGGAGTTTTATTTTAGCCATGCATATATAATTGGGGATATGACCAGGATTTGTTTTAGAAGATTGTATAAAGTAGTTCATGGCCAGATCGTCCTGCATCTCTGTAAAATATAAAAGACCCAAATTGTACTCCTGAAGCGATAAAGATATATTGCTTCCTCCAAAATTATTTAAACTTATTGCTTTTTTATATTCTTGAAGGCCTTTTTCTTTTTCATGATAATTGCAGTAAATACTGCCTAGCATGGCATGCGGCCTGCTTAATCCGGGAGACTTGTCAATGTTATCAAACCATAAGAGAAAATCGTCGGAGAATATTTTATTACGGCTATAAGTAATGTCGCCCAAACCAAATAATATTATGGCTATTACCAAGGCAACGATAGTCTGAATAAGCTTTTTG
>JBEKUA010000098.1:0-5010 GCA_049515495.1 Smithella sp.
CAACCCTGCCCAGAACGCGCTCTCCGGCGGTTTCGATAATTTCACCACCTTCCATAAGTGCGGAGACATACACGCCATCAACTGTCTCGCAATCATGCTCCGTAATGATGCAGTCCTGCGCCACATCCACCAATCTTCTTGTCAGATAACCGGAATTGGCTGTTTTCAACGCCGTATCGGCCAAGCCTTTACGCGCGCCGTGAGTTGAGATAAAATACTGAAGAACGGTAAGTCCTTCGCGGAAATTAGCTGTAATCGGCGTCTCGATAATTTCACCTGACGGCTTAGCCATCAAACCGCGCATACCGGCCAATTGCCGCAGCTGCTGACCCGAACCACGGGCGCCTGAATCGGCCATCATGTAAATCGGATTAAAACTTTCAATTCTGCGCTTTTTCCCGTCAGATGAGCAGACTTCTTCAGTGCTGATGTCCTTCATCATCTCGGAAGCTATTTTTTCTGTAGCCTGCGCCCAGATGTCCACGACTTTATTATAACGTTCACCATCAGTAATCAAACCGTCCATATACTGTTTTTGGATTTTCAAAACATCTTTATCGGCCTGAGAAACAATGCGTTTTTTGTTTTCAGGAATAATCATATTGCTAATAGCAAAAGAAATCCCGGAAACAGTGGCATATTTAAAGCCCATATCCTTAAGTTTATCGGCTAAAATAATAGTTGCCTTATCTCCGCACAAACGATAGCAATGATCGATTAAATTGGTCAGTTCCCTTTTATTCATCAACTTATTGATCATATCAAAATTAATTTGTTCGGGAACTATTTCTGAAAGTATAATTCTTCCCGCTGTTGTTTCTTTTAATTCCGAATTAATGCGCACTTTAATACTTGCATGTAAATCAATGATGCCGGCATCTATAGCCGAGCGCACTTCATCAGGACCGGCAAAAAGCATTCCCTCACCCTTAGCTTCTGTCTTCACTCGTGTCAGATAATAAATACCCAAAACGATATCCTGACTGGGAATGATTATCGGACTTCCGTTTGCCGGAGAAAGAATATTGTTGGTAGACATCATGAGGACGCGAGCTTCCGTCTGCGCCTCAATGGACAGCGGAATGTGAACAGCCATTTGATCTCCATCAAAGTCCGCGTTAAAAGCCGTACACACCAGAGGATGAAGCTGTATAGCTTTACCTTCAATTAACACCGGTTCAAAAGCTTGTATGCCCAAACGATGCAGGGTTGGCGCGCGGTTCAGAATAACCGGATATTCGCGCACCACTTCATCCAACGCATCCCAAACTTCGGCTGTTTCCTTTTCCACCATTTTCTTGGCACTTTTTACGGTAGTTACATATCCTTTTTCCAGTAAGCGATTGTAGATAAAGGGTTTAAAAAGTTCGATCGCCATTTTCTTGGGCAAACCGCACTGATGCAGCCTTAAATCAGGCCCGACCGTAACAACTGATCGTCCGGAATAGTCAACTCTTTTCCCCAGTAAATTCTGGCGGAAACGACCCTGTTTGCCTTTGAGCATATCGGATAAGGACCGCAGAGGCCTTTTATTGGTTCCGGTAATAGCCCTGCCACGACGGCCATTATCAAAAAGAACATCTACCGCTTCCTGCAACATGCGTTTTTCATTGCGGATAATTATTTCCGGCGCATTTAATTCCTGCAAACGTTTCAAACGATTATTTCTGTTGATAACACGCCGGTATAAATCGTTCAGATCAGATGTGGCAAAACGTCCTCCATCCAGCGGAACCAGTGGCCGCAAGTCAGGTGGAATAACGGGAAGTACCGTTAAAATCATCCATTCCGGCTTATTTCTGGATTTACGCAACGCTTCCACGACCTTCAATCTTTTAACAAGTTTCTTTTTCTTGGTATCGGAAACGGCGCTGACAATTTCCGTGCGCAGTTCTTCGTAGAGCTTTTCTAAATCAATTTCTTCCAATAACTGTCTGATTGCTTCGGCGCCAATTCCCGCAACGAAGCTATCATTACCATATTGTTCTCTTGCGTCATCGTATTCTTCATCTGTAAGCAGATCTCTTTTCTTTAACGGAGTGCTTTTAGGATCAAGGACGATCCATGATTCAAAATAAAGAACCTTTTCCAGTTCCTTTAATGACAAGTCTACAGCATTGCCAATACGGCTCGGAAGGCTCTTCAGAAACCAGATATGAGACACTGGAGTCGCTAAAGTAATATGTCCCATTCTTTCCCGGCGGACCTTGGATTGAATAACTTCTACACCGCACTTTTCACAAACTACCCCACGGTGTTTCATTCTCTTGTAACGTCCGCAAAGACATTCATAATCCTTCACCGGACCAAAAATCTTTGCGCAAAAAAGTCCGTCTTTTTCCGGTTTAAATGTCCGGTAATTGATCGTTTCCGGTTTCTTTACTTCGCCACGTGACCAGGAAAGAATTTTCTCCGGTGAAGCAATGGAAATTTTCATTGCATTAAATTTTACTTGATTCTTCGGTTTTTCAAAATAACTGAAAACATCTTCCACGGATTTTCTCCTGTGCTATTAAAGCTTAAGTGAAATTTTTGAGTTACTTATATTCAATTGACTCCCGCGGGTCGCCAACTTCAGCTTTTCAGTTCAAGTTGTCAGCTTCCTCAATTAATTCCACGTCTAATCCAAGTCCCTGGAGTTCTTTAACAAGCACGTTAAAGGATTCCGGCAGACCCGACTCAAATGTATGTTCGCCCTTTACAATAGATTCGTAAATTCTGGTTCTCCCCGCCACATCATCGGATTTGACTGTGAGAAATTCCTGCAACGCGTAAGCCGCTCCATAAGCTTCCATAGCCCATACTTCCATTTCGCCCAACCTCTGACCACCGAATTGAGCCTTACCACCTAACGGCTGCTGTGTCACCAGCGAATAGGGGCCTATGGAACGCGCATGAATTTTATTATCAACCAAGTGGTGCAACTTCATCATGTAAATTATGCCCACTGTAACTTCCTGATCAAAGGGTTCGCCTGTTCTGCCGTCAAAAAGAACGGATTGACCTGACTGGGGCAAATCAGCTCTTTTTAACATTTCTCTAATTTGCTCCTCAGGACAACCATCAAAAACAGGACTGGCTACAAGCATTCCTTTCTTTAAACGTCCCATAAATCTTCTGATGTCTTCAGCGGAAGCCTGATCAATAAACTTATCAAAATCCGGAGAGGAATAAGTTTTTTTCAATTCGCTTTTAATATTATTTAAATTTGAGTGCTTTTCCCAAAGTTCGTTTAAGCTCTCCCCTATTGATCTTGCCGCCCAACCAAGATGAGTTTCCAGAATTTGTCCAACATTCATTCGCGAAGGAACGCCCAAGGGATTCAATACAATATCCACAGTAGATCCATCAGCAAAACATGGCATATCTTCTTCCGGTAAAATACGGGATAAAACGCCTTTGTTCCCGTGACGGCCTGCCATCTTATCGCCTACGGAAAGTTTTCTTTTAATAGCGATATAAACCTTAACCATTTTAATAACACCCGGAGGAAGCTCATCGCTTGCTTTGATCTTTTCTAATTGCTCTTCAAAATGAGCATTGACAAAATCAATTTTTCTCTCCAGGGACGCAATCAGGTTACTTATCTTTTCTTCTGTGCTGTCATTTTCAGCAATGGTAATTTCTTTCCAGCAGGAGAAAGGCAAATCATTCCAAATCTCTTTTGTGATTTTATCGCCTTTCTTTAAAATTGTTTTCTTTTTAGCATCTACTATTTTGGTGGCTGCCGTTTTTCCAATAATAATTTTTGTAATATCTTTCTTAATTGTTTCAGTCAGGATACGGATTTCGTCATCTCTGTCTTGAGTTATTTGTTCAATAGCTTCACTTTCGATGGCTTGCGAGCGCAGATCGCTTTCGGCGCCTTTTCTCGTAAAGATTTTAGCGTCAATCACTGTACCTTCAACGCCGGGAGGGACGCGCAATGATGTATCTCGCACATCGCTGGCCTTTTCTCCAAATATCGCCCGTAAGAGCTTTTCCTCGGCAGATAACTGAGTTTCACCTTTAGGGGTTATCTTCCCGACAAGAACATCTCCAGGCTTCACTGAAACGCCGATGCAAATAATGCCGCTTTCATCTAAATTTTTCAGGACTTCTTCACCGACATTGGGAATATCACGTGTAATTTCTTCTTTGCCCAATTTAGTGTCACGGGACATTGTTTCAAATTCTTCAATATGAATTGATGTAAAAATATCTTCCTTGACTATTCTTTCGCTAACCAGAATGGAATCTTCGTAGTCATAGCCGCCCCATGACATGAAGGCAACCATAACATTTCTGCCCAGAGCTAATTCACCGTTATCAATTGCCGGGCCATCAGCCAATATATCTTTTTTGTGAATGCGTTGACCGGCACTAACTATCGGTTTTTGATTAAAGCAAGTATCCTGATTAGATCTCTGGTATTTGGCTAAATTATAAATATCAACACCGCTGTCTATCCCGTCTTCTTCTATACGGTCCGCACGGACAATAATTCGCGATGCATCAACGTTTTCCACAACGCCGGATCTTCTGGCTGCAACAACAGCGCCGGAATCACGGGCAACAATAGATTCTACACCTGTACCCACTACAGGAACTTCCGGCCTCATTAACGGAACCGATTGCCTCTGCATATTTGATCCCATAAGAGCACGATTGGCATCATCATGTTCCAGAAATGGGATTAGTGCCGCGGCGATACTGACAAGTTGGGTAGGCGAAACATCCATCATTTTAATTTCTTCCGGTACGACAGAAATATAACTGCCGCCTTTTCTAACTGATATCAACTCTTCAACAAATTTGTCCTGCTTATTCAAAGGACGGTCTGCTGAAGCAATAATTTTATTTTCTTCTTCAATTGCTGTTACAAAACGGACATCATCAGAAACGCGGCCATTTTCTACCATCCTATAGGGTGTTTCAATAAAACCAAATTCGTTAACCCTCGCATAAGTGCTGAGAGATACGATCAAACCGATATTAGGTCCTTCCGGTGTTTCTATCGGACAAATACGG
>JBEKUA010000099.1:0-4980 GCA_049515495.1 Smithella sp.
AGCTTGCCGGGCTTACAATTACCCTGATTCGCGATGTGACGCCGGTTCCGCATAACGGATGCAGACCCCCGAAACGTCGCAGAGTATAACAGAATCGGACATCACGAATAATATTTTAGATAATAAGGGAGGCTTTTTTTGGCAAGATATACAGATTCCGTATGCAGATTGTGTCGGCGTGAAGGATTAAAATTATTTTCTAAAGGCGACAGATGCTATTCGGAAAAATGTTCCTTCGAAAGAAGGGATTATGTTCCGGGAGATCACGGTCAGGCGCATAAAAAGCAGCGCTCTGATTATGGTGTACAATTACGTGAAAAGCAGAAGCTCAAGAGAATGTATGGGCTTTTGGAGAAGCAGTTTAGAGGCTATTTTGAAAAGGCCGATAAGCAAAAGGGCATTACAGGAACGAATTTGCTTGTACTTCTGGAAAGAAGAATGGACAATATGATATTTCGTATGGGATTTGCTAATTCCAGAATTGAGGCAAGGCAATTAGTCAGTCATGGTCATTTTTTGATTAATGGCAAGCCGTTTAATATTCCATCGTATTTGCTTAAAGCCGGAGATGAAGTTTGCGTTAAAGAAGGCAGCCGTAAGATAACTCGTATAATGGGAGCGATTGAAACGGTGGCAAGGCGTGGCGTGCCTCATTGGCTGGAACTGGATAAAGATAACTTCAAGGCCTCTATTAAAATGTTGCCTGTGCGTGAAGATTTAACAATGCCGGTGCAGGAACAACTTGTTGTCGAACTTTATTCGAAGTAAAAATAAATTATTTTCATAAACCAGCTACTAAAGGATGGGTTTAATTATGCAAAGGAACTGGTCAAGTTTGATTCGTCCCAAGCGTATTGATGTTGATGAAGCGACTCATACGAATTTATATGGAGAGTTTGCCATTCAGCCCTTGGAAAGGGGTTTTGGTATTACTTTAGGCAATGCGTTAAGGAGAGTATTACTTTCTTCTGTTCAGGGTTGTGCTATTGTTTCAGCCAGGATTGAAGGCGTATTGCACGAGTTTTCAACTGTACCCGGAGTTAAAGAAGATGTAACAGATATTATTTTGAATTTAAAAGGCGTGCGCTTTAAAATGGGACAAGCGAGCACTAAAGAGGTTAGTATTGATGTAACTCGTGTCGGAACTATAACAGCAGCAGATATTATCACTGACAGCAATATTGAGGTTTTGAATCCGGATCATCATATTGCTACGATATCCAGCGGTTCTTTTAAGGCAAAATTGATAGTTAAAATGGGCAAGGGTTACGTGCCTGCCAAAAAGGAACTTGAGCCTGACCAACCTAAAGGAACGATTAATATTGACGCTATTTTTTCACCGATTAAAAAAGTGAATTATATCGTTTCCTATGCGCGCGTAGGTCAAATTGCCGATTATGACAAACTTACACTGGAAGTTTGGACGGATGGCAGTGTAAAACCTGAAGATGCCATTGCTTATTCCGCGAAAATATTAAAACAGCAGTTAGACGTGTTTATTAACTTTGAGGAAATTGAGGAAGAAATTATACCGGAAAAACTGGATGAACAAGATAATGTAAATAAAGTCTTGTTGCGCTCGGTAGAAGATTTAGAACTATCTGTTCGTTCAGCAAACTGCCTGAAGAATGCTGGAATCAACACCATAGGCGAGTTAGTGAAAAAAACAGAAGCGGAGATGCTCAAGACAAAGAATTTTGGGCGTAAATCGTTAAGCGAAATAAAAGATATTCTCAACGAATATGATCTTACTTTTGGGATGGATATTAATCCCGAAAATTAGAATAAAGAATCAATGTAATATTAGCGCAGAGATTTTTTTAATTTAATCAGTTAGGAAAGGAAGATATCAGCGATGCATCATGGTAAAACGGGCAGTAAATTAGGCAGAACTTCCAGCCATAAGGAAGCGATGCTTCGTAATATGGTGACTTCTGTTATAAAACATGAACGTATTCGTACGACAGACATGAAGGCAAAAGAGTTAAGAAAAATAGCCGAAAAGATGGTTACCTTGGGAAAAAGAGGCAGTTTGCATGCGCGCCGTCAGGCTTTGGCTGTTGTCCGGGATGAAACTTTAGTTGGTAAACTTTTTGGCGAACTTACCGAACGCTACCGCGACCGTGAAGGTGGATACACAAGAATTGTCAAAGCGGGTTATCGTTTTGGTGATAACGCTCCTGTTTCCATATTAGAATTTATTCCTGATGAGAAGAAGAAGGAAAAAGCAAAACCAAAAGCTAAAGCGAAATCAAAAGTAAAAGAAAAGACAGTTGAATAGCTTGTCCATATATTAGAAAGTGAAAAAAGGCAGGGTTGTGACCCTGCCTTTTTTATTATAAATGTTTTTTTATATTATTAACCATTCACCCTTTTATAACCATGGCTTTCTTGCATTTGTAGATATCAAAATAAATTCAAAAATTCTTTTAACATAAAATTAAGATAACTGTAATACGCCCGTATCATCGAATGTGTATAAATATTAATATACATTAATATATGCTGATCGGAGGATTACAAATTGAATTCTGTTAACCAAGTTGAGTTTATGCGAAAAGAAAGTAGCCACTATATTGTAAAAAGAGGGAGCATAAATCAAATAAGTCAAAATCCTGAGCTATTATCGAAGGTATGCGATAGCCTTAAAGACGGGAGATGTATTGTTCTTTTTTATTTCGATATTGCTCGCTTTCATGAAATTGAGCAAATTGCCGGTGTTGAGAGTGCCCAGCATATTATTGATCTATTTAACGAAACGCTGGCTCATGGCTTAACGGAGTTATACAAGAAAAAGATTCGAATATTAGCTGCTGAAAGTCTATGGGGAGATGATTTCATTGTCTTTGCTGAGACTATCAAATTTCCGATACTGGCAACTTTGGAATATCTTTCTACTGCTTATCGTAAACAAATTAAAGAACGCATGAACAAAGAAGTCCTGCGTCTTACGGGACGGGATATGGATGTACATATTGGTTATTCAATAATTACTGAGAGTATTCCTAACGTGGAAATGCAGCTTTACAACGCAATAAAGAGAGCCTTTGGCATAGCAAAAGGATTTATTAATATGCAGTCTGTTAAGTATCTTCCCGAATTCAAAGATATCCTCAAAAGTAAGAAACTGCACTCAGTGTACCAACCCATTATATCTATTCGTTCCGCTGTTATCTTGGGCTGGGAAGCCCTGATCAGGGGTCCCCAAAACAGTTATTTCCAAAGGCCTGATAACATTTTTTCCTTTGCCGAGTCTGAAGGTCTCCTGTTTCCTTTGGAAAAAATATGTCGTGAATCGTCTTTTAATAATCTTGGAGAACTCGGATCAGACCAGAAGATATTTGTAAATGTCCATCCGAATACTATTAATGATCCTGCTTTTACAGAAGGAGAAACCATCAGAATCATCCAGGATCTTCATATCAAAACTAAAAATGTTGTTTTTGAAATCACGGAAAGGCATCATATTGATGATTTTATATCCCTCAACAGAACACTGACACACTATCGTGATCAAGGATTTCTAGTAGCTGTGGATGATTTAGGATGCGGTTTTTCAAATCTTCAGTCTATCGCTGAAATCCGTCCTGATTATATCAAGATTGATATGTCTTTGGTTAGGGGAATTCATAAAGATGGCGTCAAGAAAGCTTTGATGGAAACCTTTGTCACCTTTGCCGAAAAGATCGGCACTGAAATCATTGCTGAAGGTGTAGAAGAAGAGGCAGAGATGGCTGCATTGGTCGATATTGGTGTTCATTACGGTCAAGGTTATTTCTTTGGCAAACCGGCGTACCCTAAACAAATTACTCCGGAAGAAGCATATTTGAAAACACTTCATTTTGTCACTAATGGACGGCATAACCTTTTCAAACAAGCATTTCCTATAGGCGACATGGTCGATAAAGTTGCCAGTATCAACGAACAAACAGTGGTCAAGGATGTGAAGGCTATATTTGAAGAAAACACAGCACTCTCCGGAATTGTAGTTGTTGAAAACAATAAACCCTGCGGCCTGGTCATGCGCCAGCATCTGGACAAGCATTTGGGAAGAAAATACGGATATGCATTGTATAGTGAAAAACCTATTTCCAAAATTATGAATAAAAATCCGCTCATTGTAGCCGACAACACACCTATCGAACTTGTATCTCAGATCGCCATGAACCGTAATAAAATGAACCTCTACGACAGTATTATTGTCACCAGAGATGAAGTGCTACACGGAGTTGTTAGTGTTCAAATCATTCTTGATACCATGACAAGAATAAGGTTGGAATTGGCCAAAGGCGCCAATCCGCTGACAGGTCTCCCAGGCAATATTGCTATTGAGCAAGAGCATTCCAGATTTGCTAAAAATGACAAGCCTTTCAGTGTTATTTTTATCGATCTTGATAATTTTAAATCTTATAATGACAAATACGGATTTGAAAAAGGCGATGAGGTTCTTATTTATACAGCTAATATACTTAAAAAAGGACTTGAGAAATTTTGTAATAAATATAGTTTTCTCGGACACATAGGAGGAGATGATTTTATTATTTTTACAACAGATGATACAATTGATTCATTGTGCAGTTTTTTGATAGAAAGATTCGATTCCGGTATTAAGGATTTATACAGTCTTGAAGATAGACATGCAGGTGGTATTATGGCCACTGACCGCTCAGGACAAGAGAGGTGGTTTCCCTTTGTTTCCGTTTCGTTGGCTGTTCTTGACTGTATAGCTGAAACCGGAAAGGACATGAAAGATATATCCAGCAAAGGGGCGAAGTTAAAGCAATACGCCAAATCAATGCCTGGAAGCTTATACGTACGTGATCGCAGAAGTGAATGAAACAATCAAGGCAAAAACAAACGTGAGAGCAAAGGCAACCCCAAAAGCCTGATAAAACATTGTGGAATGAAAAGTGATGGTTATAACCATCACTTTTTTATTGTTGTTTTTTAGCAGCAAAAAATGTATTAACTTTTTAAAGG
>JBEKUA010000100.1:0-4940 GCA_049515495.1 Smithella sp.
CTGTTTTCCGACAAAGTCCATTCGAGCGGGTATCGAAAGTATTTTGTCTAATAAAGCTCGCCGAAACGCAAGATTTGCGATAACAAGTACTTGTGTCTTAGACTGGTTTTATGATTACTTGAAGCGTATCTTGGTTTATCCAAATATTTATATTCGAAAATAAACAATCGTAAACAGAAAAGATTTTATGGCATTAATATGGATTAATAATATCACGGTTAGTTTTGGCGGGCCACTCCTGCTCGATGGCGCGTCGCTTCAGATTGAAGCAGGTGAACGAATCGGGCTACTGGGACGAAACGGTTCGGGTAAGTCCACGCTGATGAAACTACTGCACGGCGACATTGCCCAGGATTTGGGTGAAATTGTTCGCGATAAAAATGTGCGAATTTCCTTAATGCCTCAGGACGTTGAGGACATCTCTGGCTGTGTCTATGATGTGGTGGCATCCGGCGGTCAAAAACATCTGGATTTGCTGAGGGCGTATCATGATTTGACCGTACAGATGACAGACAGCGGTGATCAAACACTGCTGGACAAAATAGAAAAAGTCCAGCACGAACTGGAAGCGGCAGGCGCGTGGCAGTTTCATCAAAGAGTTGAAGCGGTCATTTCGCGTGTCGGGCTGGATGAAAACCTGGAGTTCCGGTTTTTATCAGCGGGACTAAAACGGCGGGTATTGCTTGCACGCGCGCTCACCGCCGATCCTGATGTTCTGCTTCTGGATGAACCCACCAATCATTTGGATATCACTTCCATTCTCTGGTTGGAAGATTTTTTGCAAAGCTTTGATAAAACATTGATGTTTGTAACGCATGACAGGACTTTTCTGCAAAAAATTGCCACTCGTATTGTGGAAATAGACCGCGGTAAGCTTTTTTCCTTTTCATGCAATTACGCGACATATCTTACGCGCCGTCAGGGCATTGCTGATGCTGAAGAAAAGCAGTGGCAGACATTCGACAAAAAACTGGCCAAAGAAGAAATTTGGGTGCGGCAGGGCATCAAAGCCAGACGAACGCGCAATGAGGGCCGGGTGCGCGCTCTTGCGCAAATGCGCGAGGAACGGGCGCGCAGACGCGAAGGGGAGGGAAACGTCCGGTTAGTGATCTCGGAAGCCCATCGTAGCGGCAAGTTGGTGGTTGATGCCATCAATATCAGCTTTGCTTATAATGATAAGAAAATTATTGATGCCTTTTCTACCACGATTTTACGCGGCGACCGGGTTGGCATTATAGGCCCCAATGGCTCCGGCAAAACCACATTGATCAAAGTATTGCTGGGCGAACTTCTTGCCTCCGGCGGAAAGATAAAGCTGGGCACAGGGATTGCGATTGCCTATTTCGATCAACTGCGCGCGCAATTCGACGAGAGTAAATCCCTCAAGGATAATGTTGCAGGCGGCAGCGATACGATCTTCATCAACGGCGCCCCCCAGCATATCGTCGGTTATCTTCAGAAATTCCTTTTCCAGCCCGCGCAGATTCTCGCGCCCATATCCTCTCTTTCCGGCGGCGAGCGAAACCGTCTGCTGTTGGCCAGGCTCTTTGCCATGCCATCCAATGTTCTGGTGCTGGATGAACCAACCAATGATCTCGACACAGAAACGCTGGAACTGCTTGAGGATCGCCTTTTGGAATACAGCGGCACTATTTTGCTTGTCAGCCATGACCGGACGTTTCTCAATAACGTTGTCACCTCAACCATTGTTCTTGAAGGTGATGGACGATTGCAGGAATATGTCGGTGGCTATGATGACTGGATCAGACAAAGAGATGCCAATATCGGCCAATCAAAGGATGTTCCGAAAGATAAAACAGTTAAACAAAAAAAGCGGCACAGAGAAAAAAGTAAATTATCTTTTAAAGAAACACGCGAACTCGAAGAGCTGCCGGAACAGATTCAAGTTTTAGAAGTTCAAAAAACTCAGTTAATCGGCATTCTGAATTCTGCCGAGTTATACAAAAATAATAGTACAGCGCAGGTGCAGGCCGTCAATAAGCAACTTGAAGTTCTGGATGTAGCGCTTGCAGATGCTTACCGGCGCTGGGATGAGTTGGAAACTCTGGCGGCAAAATATTCGCCTTCATGAAAAATTATTCTGTCCGATAATTTAATATGTAATACGCAAAGAAACATGATTAAATACATGACGTTGAGCATAACGGAATTGTTGCGGCCAGCCAATGACTTAAATTAAGGAGATAATTATGGAAGAAGAGCTCTACAGGAAACTCCAAAAACAACTTGATACTTATTCTCTCGGTTTTCCGGCAACTGAATCAGGCATCGAAATAAAGATTTTAAAAGATTTATTCACAAAAGATGAGGCCGAGTTTTTCACAAATATGACGCCTATGCTGGAGACCTCCGAGTCTATAGCCGAAAGGCTTCAGAGATATCCTGCTGAAGTTGCGCGCCAGCTTGAAGATATGGCAGCCAAGGGGCTGCTTTTCAGATTAAAGAAGGGTAACAAAATTAAATACGGAGCTATCCCTTTTATGCATGGGCTTCTTGAATTTCAGATCAAAAAGCTCAGTAAAGAGAGAGTCATTTCGTTTGAAAAATATTTTCAGGAAGGTTTTAAGAAGGCGATTGCTAGTAGCGGCGGTCTTTTCCTGCGAACCATACCAGTTTGTGAATCAATAGATGTAAAGAGGCATGTTGCCGCTTTTGATGATGCCTGCGCTATTCTTTCGAATGTCGACATCATTGTAATAACGGATTGTATTTGCAGAAAAAGCAAGTCGGTTATTGGTAGCGCATGCGAAAAACCGGTTGAGGTATGTTTTATGTTCGGGTCTATGGCAAAATATTATCTTGATAATAAGATGGGACGGGAAATTTCGTATGATGAAGGTGTAGCTATCCTGACCGAAGCGCAGAAGGCCGGTCTTGTTACCCAGCCGGCAACTTCACAGAACCCCGGTGGCATATGTAACTGCTGTGGCGATTGTTGCGGAGTTTTAAGAGCGATAAAATCAGATCCGAAACCAGCCGATTTAGTCTATTCCAACCATCAGGCCGCAGTGACCGGTGAAAACTGTTCCGGATGCGAAATCTGCATCGATAGGTGCCAGATGGATGCTATTGCAATTGATCATCAAGGAATCGCCGTAATTGATTACGACAGATGTATCGGTTGCGGGCTCTGCGTTATTACCTGCCCCGCCGACGCGATTATTCTTGAAAAGAAACTCCATGAGAAGAGAAAAGTCCCTCCAAAAGATTCCTCTGAGCAGATGCTTGCTCTGGCAAGGAAGAGAGGGGTTATATAAATTTGTAAGCAAGCAAACACCTTCGCTTTGCTTTGGGGTAAGCGAGTTATTACAGAGTTATAATTCTCCTTAAGAATCGAAGATTATCCGCGGCTTGCCTTAAGAGAGCTTCAATGCATACATTTTTATTTCGTTGGGTTTCCTGATTTAAGTTGCCTGATTAAAAAGCTATCCAATTGATTGGCAAAAGCCTTGCGGTCTTTGGTATTGAAAGCGGCGGGGCCGCCGGTTATCGAGCCGTTATTTCTTAGCTCGTTGAGTAAATCACGCATGGCCAACCGGTCTTTGACATTGTGTTCGGTATAGAGTTTTCCTCTGGGATTCATCGCAAAAGCTTCTTTAGTAACTACCCGATCGGCAAGCGGGATATCGGCTGTGATCACAAGATCACCCGGTTGCACTAGTTCTGCAATGCGGTCATCGGCCACATCGGGACCATCCGGAACCAAAATGACTGAAATATGCGCGTGCCTGTCCAGCCGCAACGGTTTATTCGCTACAAAAACCAGCGGCACATTCAGGCGCAAAGAGGCCTTAATCAAAATATCCTTGATCACATTCGGAAATGCGTCCGCATCAACAAATATCCGCATAAATTCTTTTCAATCCGACTGCTTTCATTACGGGAAGACCAACCATTGCGATAATACGCTTGGATTCATATTCCGATAAGGTCTGCTGGCCGCCTTCGACGGCTTTAAGTAAAAAGTTCCTTCACAATATTTTCGTTCTTTAACGTATGGGTAGTTTTCACGATGCGACATTCTCCTTGTTACGGATGAGCTTTTTGTCGCTTGCGTCTATACCATATGCAATAAAATTTCTTTTCAGCAGGGACTCATAATAGTAATTTGAAACGGATAGTGCCCGCACTGCCTGTTCCGCTGTTTCGAATATCGGGATATGGTGCTTGGCGCGAATGGCAATGGACTTGGCGATAGCATTTGGTGTGTAGACGGCGGCTGGTTTATCGTAATGCTTGCAAATCTTCATCAGTTCCAGAAGGGTATCGATCACAAAAGGTTGCCAGACACTCAGAAGGGGCAAGAGTCCGTCTACCTCGTCCGCAGAAAGAAGGATCTCGAAGATATCAAGATATGTCTGCGGCGGAGCTGGACCGATATCCACAGGGTTTTTGACATTAAAGACCTGTCCGGCTTTTTTCAACTTTTCCTGTGTCTGCGAGGATAGGCGTACCACCTGCAAACCCGCTTCCACCAGCAGGTCCGCACTGATGCTGCCGAATGCCCCGGAATTTGTAAACATTGCAATCCGCTTTCCTTTCAAAAGAGGCATTTCCGTGAATATCTTGGGAAGAGAATGGAGTTCATCGATAGATTTAAGACGGATGATCCCAGCCTGTTTGCAGGCGCTCTCGAAGATACAATCATCGTTGGCCATCCCTGCCGTATGAGACATGGCGGCCATGGCACCCTCCATGGTTCGGCCCACCTTGTAGATCATGATCGGCTTGCGCGATTTTTTGGCGGCTTCCATTAGTTTGCGGCCATTAGCCACATTTTCCAGATATATGCCAATGACTTCCGTCTCGTCGTGTTGAAAATAATCGATGAGATCTGCCTCATCCACATCGCACTTATTGCCGATACTGACAACTTTGTTCACACCGACGAGGTCGTAATATAGTGACTCCATGACCAG
>JBEKUA010000101.1:0-4935 GCA_049515495.1 Smithella sp.
CTGATGCCTTCGATATGGGATTTCATCCACAGCAGCTTTCTCCGGATGTCGGGGTGATTGATGATAGCAACGGCTTTGGCATCGGGATTTCTCATTTCCAGAATGGAGACGCTCTGGACGCGTTCTTTGGCGTAAGCCAAGGCATGCTCATAAGCGGCCGAACCCAAATCCAGACCCTGCATGCCTGTTCCCAGCCTGGCTTCGTTCATCATCTGGAACATGACCTTAATGCCTTCACGCTCATTGCCCAGCAACTCGCCTACGCACTTTCCGTCTTCACCGAAATTCAGGGTTGCGGTTGCCGATCCCTTGATTCCCATTTTGTGTTCGATACCGCCGGTATTGACGTCGTTGAGTCCGCCGATGGAACCGTCGTCGTTGACCGTATACTTGGGAACAATGAAAATGGAGATGCCCTTTGTTCCGGGGGGATCGCCTTCGATACGCGCCAGGACGGGATGAATGATATTCGGGGTAAGATCATGATCGCCCGCGGAAATGAAGCACTTGGTTCCTGTGATCAGGAATTTTCCGTCCGGCAGTCGTTTGGCCGTTGTTCTGAGGGCTCCGACGTCGCTGCCCGCGCCGGGTTCAGTCAGGCACATGGTGCCTGTCCACTCACCGCAAAAGAGTTTATGCATGTATTTTTTCTTCTGTTCTTCGGTTCCGTATGTATTGACAAGCCCCGCCGCGCCGTGGGTAAGGCCGGGATACATCATCAACGCGTAACTGGCGGCGCCGAAAAGTTCCAGATTGGAAAAACCGACGGCAGCGGGGATGCCCTGGCCGCCGACTTCCGGCGAGTCCATGGGGTTGAGCCAGCCGCCTGCGCAGAACGTCTTGTAAGGTTCACGAAAGCACTTGGGCACCGATACTTTGCCGTCCTTAAGGTGACATCCTTCTTCGTCGCCATCTTTGAGTGTCGGGGCAAGGACGTTAACGGCCATCTTTTCGGCCTCTTTCATGATCATCAATAAGTCATCTTTGGTAAAATCCTTAAATGCTTCCGATTCAAACAACTTCTCAATACCGAGCTGCTCAAAAAGGACAAATTGCTGATCCCGCGTGTTTACTAACAAATTGCTCATAATTAACTCCCTTATTTACTTTGATATTTTAAACGTTAAAAACGTTTATCTCATAAACGCGTTTTTTCCGGGCAGATCTTGCTGAACTGTTCATGGCGTTATAACCCGGAGCAAATCCTGTCTTTCCCGTTTTTCTTCGCATCGTACATGAGCTGGTCCACCCGGTGAACAAACGCTTTCATCTCTTCCTTCAACCTGTACTGCGACAGACCTGTACTCACTGTCAGGTGAACTTTCTGGCCCACGGGGTAGAAAGCTTCTTTTCCTAATTCCGTTTGGATTCTTCTGGCCGTCACAAGGCCCTCTTCGCTTGCGGTCATCGGCAAAATGACCGTAAATTCCTCACCGCCATAACGATAAGCGGAATCCGTCTCACGCAGACATCGTTTGATCACCTCACCGATCCGTGACAATACGTAGTCCCCCTCAACATGGCCGTATGTGTCGTTGAACATCTTAAAGTCGTCGATATCCAGCATCAAAATGGTCAACGGCTGTTCATAGCGATTTGATCGTTCTATTTCTTTTTCGAGCTGAGCGTAAAAATGCCTGGAATTGTATAACCGGGTGAGGTCGTCAATGATGCTTAATTCCAGGTATCTCTTTTCGCTTTCTCTGAGTGTGTCTTCGGCTTTTTTACGTTCGGTGATGTCCCTGTAGTTGACAATGACAGCATCAACGATACCATTCTTGACACTGTGGCTTCCCACCGCTTCAAACGTTCGCCAATTCCCATTCTTGTGACGAAGACGCATTTCCCAATATAGAACAGGGACGTTTACATCAGTGAGCAATAAGATGTAAGACTCGGCCAGACGATTGATGTCATCCGGATGAACCAGCTCATTCCCCTTTTTGCCTATTCTTTCTTCAGGCTTGAATCCCAAAAAATGTTCTATAGCCGGATTTATGTATGTTATGGTTGCCTGTGGATCAAGGACAACAATGATATCGGAAGAGTGCTCTATCAAAGCCCGGAACCGCTGTTCCTCCTTATGTAATTTTTCTTCCGCAAGCTTTCTGTCGGTTATATCCCTTGATTCACCCAGAATGGACACCACTTTCCCCTGATCGTCTCTGATGAAACTAAACGAGCATTCTCCCCATACCGTTTGGCCTCCCTTCAGTATGAATTCCAGTTCCAGTGTTCTAAATACAAAATCCTTTGAAGATGTCTTAATGGCCTTTGGCATTTTAGTGGAAGTGAACTCTAATGCTTTTTCAAGGGATTCAGGGGTGAGGAGTTTTTTCAAAGGCAGTTTTTTTATCTCTTCGGATGAATATCCGGTTAATCTCTCGACAGATGGACTGACATAGGTAATGTTTAGTTTCATATCCATGAGCCATACCTGGTCTTTTACATGATCTGCCAGGAGACGGTATTGTTCTTCGCTTTTTTTCAGTAATTCCTCGGCCTTTTTGCGCTCGGTTATATCTCTGGTTTCACCCACGATGGATATGGGCTTCCCGTTTTCATCACGGATGAAACTCATGGTATTCTCAATCCATACAATATGACCGTCCTTGTGGCGGGCTTCCAGTTCCAATGAATACTTATGAACAAAAGGCGGCGGTGTGGACAGCGCTTTGGGCATTTCAATAAAAAAAGCATCCACAATTTTCCGAAAAGATTTTTCCGTGAGAATTTCCCTCAAAGAATGACTTTTAATTTCATCGAAAGTAAATCCATACATTTTCTCCACAGATGGGCTGAGGTAGGTCATTTCCATTGAGTATAAATCCAGGATCCATATATGCTCAGTGATGTTGTCTGCCAGAAGACGGTATCTTTTTTCGCTTTCTCTGAGCAATTCTTCGCTTATCTTGCGCTCGGTCGTGTCCCGGACGATCCCTCTGAATCCCGTTGGTTTTCCTGACAAATTTTTTATTAACGATATGGAACCGGCCATATATCTTTTAGATCCGTCTTTGTTTATGATCTGCCAGCAGAATTCTTTTATGGATTCTCCTGTGGTGTAAACTTTGTTATAGGCCTGAAAAACTTCATTTAAATCTTCCTTGGCTGTATACTGCCGGTTGTCCATGCCGATCAATTCATCTTTCGTGTAGCCTGTGATTCTGCACATGGTATCATTGATAAAAGTTATTTTACCGCTTAGATCAACCTCAAAATAACCTTCTTCTATATTTTCAAGAATGGTTCGATATTTTTCCTCACTTAAGCGTAATGAATCTTCAATTTGTTTGCGTTCGGTGATGTCGTTTACAATTCCTATAAATCCTGAAGGTTTGCCGGATATGTCTTTTTGTAAAGATACGGATGTTTCAATACACCTTTTCGTGCTGTCTTTCCTCGTAACCTGCCAATTAAATCTTTTAGCGAGTTCCCCTTCATTGTAAACCTTGTTATAAGCTTCAAACACTTTATTCGCGTTTTCTTCATCCGTATAATGCCGGTAATTCATTCCCATCAATTCCTCTTGTGAATAACCTAGAATTCGGCTTACGGATTCGTTGAAAAAAGTTAAGTTGCCGGCCAGGTCCAATTCAAAACACCCATCGTGAATATTTCTAAGGATGTTCTGATATTTTTCCGCGTCTTCGCTATGTTGCGGCCCGGCTGCAAGCTTTTTTGGCACAGCGGAATCTTTTAATCCGGATTTGCTTATACCCGTTTTTTCACTTTTCTTTTTTTTGTCTTTATTATTCCCGGATAAGGATGATTTTGGCGGTGGTGTTTCTTTATTGACAGATTTAAACTGCTTTGTGTTTTCAGGCACAGCTTTGGTCTTGTTTCTCATCGAGCAAGTCCTCTTTGCAGTCCGTTAAGAATTACTTCGTTTTACTAAAACGCTGATTTAGGTTAGTAACTATGCTGCCCGCATTGCATGCGGGTCGCCTTTTTATATTTCGTTTTCATTACATGTTCATCTTAATTTTTTATTATGACAGGATAACCAGAACGGATATTCTGATGTTGCCCGGCAGTTCTGCCACCCTATCTCCTTTGAAGACTTAGGCCGTTAACTTTGCGCCCCGCTTTTTCATGGCGGTTTACCTTTTTCAAGCTTTTTTTTAATACATACAAATGAGCTCTAATGTCAAGTTTATTTCCAGCTTTATATTTCACATACTTACGGCCCGAGCCTTATGTTTCAGCCGGCCGGCAATCGTCTAAATAGCTTCAAAACACAGGATCGGGAAAAGCATGATAAGCATGCTGCGGGATGATCAAAACGGTGTTTAGTTTTTCTTGACACATCATGATGAACTTTTTATAGTCCATCGTCGAAATATAAAGTTCTTATCAGTATTGCCAAAAACGTTTTCGAGGGAAAAAATGAAAAATATCTTTACCGATATCCCTGAAATTTTTCCGGATAATTTACCGGATAATTTACCAGGAAATATAAAGGACGAACTTTTTGATACTCTTGTGCAAACACCGGGTTTCCGTCTGGAAAGAATTGTTTCGCGTGGTCATTTTACACCTCACGGACTGTGGTTTGATCAGGATGAAAACGAATGGATAATCCTGCTAAAAGGAAGCGCCGGCCTGCGTTTTGAAGATCAGGATGGCATCGTAGTTTTGAATCCCGGTGATTACCTTCATATTGATCGACACCGGAGACATCGTGTGGAATGGACTGATCCTCAACAGGAAACCGTCTGGTTAGCCATTCATTATAAAAATCATTAAGAGCAAAAGATTTTCCTGGAATAAAGGGGACATCTCCTTTATTTTCTTAGTATCAAATATCAAATACGAATATCTTCGATTGCACCCGTACATTCTTCATTACCGCTAAGTTTATGGAAATAAATATCCAGTTTTAATGCCTTTTTTTTATTCATTTCAATCTTTGAAAATAATTTTATATAAACT
>JBEKUA010000102.1:0-4914 GCA_049515495.1 Smithella sp.
CGGTAAGTTTTTTAAGCTCTGTTAATATTTCGATTGCCTGTTTTGACAATGGCACCAGGTGTGGTTCTTTCAATTTCATTTTCCCGGCGGGAATGTTCCATTGTGCATTTTCAAAATCTATTTCAGCCCATTCAGCATGACGAAGCTCACCGGGACGAACAAAAACTAAAGGTGCAATTTGCAAGGCGCATTTAACAATAAAGCTGCCCTGATAGCCGTCAATAGCCCTTAATAGTTTTCCCACTTCCGCTGGATCGGTAATTGCTGCCCTGTGCTTTTCTTGTGGCTGTGGCAGCGCACCTTTCAAATCGGCTGCCGGATCGCGTTCGGCGCGACCGGTTGCAACTGCATACCTAAAAACCTGGCCGCAAATAGTTCTTATACGATGCGCGGATTCCAATGCACCCCTTGATTCTACGCGCCGCAAGACTGCCAACAATTCAGGGGCTTTTATCGCTGCAATTGGACATTTGCCAATCCACGGAAAAAGATCACGTTCCAAGCGGCTCATAATTGTTTCTGCGTGTCCTGTAGTCCACGTGGAAATGAACCTTGTGTGCCATTCTCTGGCTATAACCTCAAAGGTTTCTGTTTCTGGGATATTAGCCTGTTTCTGAGCTTTGCGAACATCGCCCGGGTCAACACTATTTGCCAACAACCTTCTCGCATCATCACGTCTTCGACGCGCATCAAGAAGACTGATCTCAGGGTACGAGCCAAAAGCAAGTTTCTTTTCTTTATTATTAAAACGATATTTAAAGCGCCATAACTTACCGCCGGAAGGTGTTACAAGAAGATATAAGCCACCTCCGTCAAATAATGAAAACGGCTTATCCTTTGGTTTTACTTTTTGAACCTTCATATCCGTCAATGGAATTATACGCCTTGGCATTGTTATACCTCCTTTTGGGTACCCGCGAAATATTTTGGGTACCTTTCTACTTAATTTAGGTACCTAAAATAACCGGCTTATGTAAAATCTTATAACACATCTTTGGACTAAAAACAACAAAAAACCCGCTATTTCTAACGGGTTTTTGGATTTCCTTGGACTTCTTTGGATTACGTTGGATTCCCTAATGGTGGAGGCGGCGGGAGTCGAACCCGCGTCCGAAAACCTTCCGCTGGAGCTTCTACGTACGTAGCCTTCGTTTTATAACCTTCACGCTGGTTTGCTCCCTAAGGCCGGATCTCCCCGCGCTATCCTGTAAGTATTCGCCGCCCTCCCCCAGGCAAGAAGTTTGGCTATCCTGTCTTAATGACGTTCTAGTCCAGCCAACAGGCAAACTGGGTAGAACGTTAGCAGACTAAGCTGCTAATGCGTAATCGTAGTTTTCTGCGATTATATGTTTCCTACCTGTTTAACGAGGCCTGTAGGAACCTCGGTACGCTTCTACAACTTCAAATGTCCCCGTCGAAACCGTGACGCCCCCTTGTGTTATTATTTGTTTGTAATATATACACTTACCACTGTTTTGTCAAAGTATAGAATTAACAATATCTTATAAGATATCTAAAATAATTGTTGTTTTTCAACTACTTCTCAAATCTTTATCTGCTTTGATTTAAAATCGCGCGATAGTGTGCGGCGTTCTTCGCGATCTTTGATATCATGACGGCGATCGTAGAGTTTCTTGCCTTTGCCAATGCCGATTTCCACTTTTACTTTACCGTCTTTGAAATAAAGTTTGAGCGGCACCAGAGCTAAGCCTTTTTCTCTCGATTTGCCATAGAGTTTTCTAATTTCACGTTTATGCAGGAGCAGTTTTCGCGGCCTCAGCGGTTCATGATTAAATCTATTGCCGTGATCGTAATGGCTGATATGCATCTCGCGCAGGTAGACTTCATCGTCTTTAACTACGGCATAACTGTCTTTAAGATTGGCCTTGCCCGCACGCAGGGCTTTGACTTCTGTTCCGGTCAGAACCATACCGGCTTCGTAAATATCGCCGATTTCATAGTTCAGGCGTGCCGTTTTATTGGACGCAATCAGTTTTTGTGCTGTATTTTCTTTTGCCATGGTTTAATTCTTACATGAAATAATAAGTATTGCTATATTTTTTTATCCTCCTCCGTCGCTGTGCGACACCCCCTCCAAAGGATGACATGTTGAGGTCGTTATTTCTTTTATAAACGTTCAGACAGCCTTGTAAAAAAGCCGCAGGCAAAGCATGCGAATTATGAGGAGTGAGGCGTACTTTTTGCGTACGCTGCAACAACGAATGATGAAGCACAACGCAGCAGCATCCGGCTTTTTTACAAGGCTGTCATTTTTTTGTCTGTGACGGCAGATAATCCGGTTTTACATGGCTCATTGCCTTGTAAATATTATCGCGGATTTCTTTGTGGTCGCGTTCCAATTCATTCAAAAGATTCTTAATATAACCCCGTTTAGAGGTAATACTTGTCGGGCAATCATTTTTCATTACAGGAAATTGACGCTCTTTGCTGTATTTTTTTACAAGGTCTTCCCGCAGATAAGCAAGCGGCCTGATGATATGCAGCTTGCCGTCGAAAATCCGCTGATTCGGCATCATTGTACTGATTTCCCGTCCGTAAAATATATTGATCAGCAGCGTTTCGATGATGTCGTCGCGGTGATGCGCGAAGGCAATTTTGTTGCAGCCATGGGCATCGGCAATTTCAAATATTCTTTTGCGGCGCAATCGCGAACATAGAAAACATGGATTTTTTTTATTGAGGGCGGAGTGCGCCAGATTGCCGATGTCTGTCTTTTCCATCACATAGCGGTAATTGTTTTCCTGAAAATATCTCTCCAGAGCATCATAGGATTGATATGACTGATCAAAACCCATGTCAATATTGACGGCGATAAAAGAAAATCGGGGAACAAATATCATCGGTGAATCGAGCAAATCAAGCAGAGCAAGGCTGTCCGCCCCGCCGGAAACACCGATGATGACCCGGTCGCCTTCTTCAATCATTTTGTAATCCAATATTGCTTTTTCCAGCCATTTTTTTAAATGACGAAATAATTTGGTGTCTTTATTCATTGTATTCATTTCAAAAATAATCACCCGTTGAAAAATTGCTTTTTGCAAGCCTATCCTTATATGACTTGTCCGGGAGAATCAAGATACTTCAAATATCGTCTTGAAATAGCCTCTGCTTTGCTATAAAATCATATAAAAGAAGTTACAAAAGGAGTGAATTATGCCGGAAATTATTAAGGTACACGCCAGAGAAATTCTTGATTCGCGCGGGAAACCAACCGTCGAGGCCGAGGTAACAACACTATCGGGTTATAAAGGACGAGCGGCTGTGCCTTCCGGCGCTTCCACCGGCGAGCATGAAATGCTGGAATTACGCGATGGCAATAAAAAAAGATATAACGGGCTGGGCGTCGAAACTGCCGTTAAAAATGTTATTTATAAAATCGGACCGGAAATAATCGGCATGGATTGCCGCCACCAGCGCGATATTGATTTTGCCATGATCGAGCTTGACGGCACAGCCAATAAAGGCAAGCTCGGTGCCAATGCCATTCTTGCGGTCTCCCTTGCCTGCGCCAGGGCAGCGGCGGATATATCGGGTTTGCCCCTTTATAGATATTTGGGCGGCGTTAACGCCAAAGATTTGCCGGTGCCGCAGTCCAATATTTTAAACGGCGGACAACATGCCGATAACAATGTTGATATTCAGGAATTTATGATTCTGCCGGTGGGCGCTCCCAATTTTAAAGAAGGCATCCGAATGAACTCGGAAGTTTTTTACGCTCTAAAAGCAACGCTCAAGGGCAAAGGCTATAATACCTCCGTTGGCGATGAAGGCGGATTTGCTCCCAATTTAAAATCAAATGAAGAGGCCCTGTCACTTATCATGACGGCCATTGAAAAGGCAAATTACCGCCCGGGGATTGACATCATGATCGCGCTGGATTCGGCGGCCAGTTCCTTTTTCTCCCGGGGCAAATATATCTTGTCCGCGGAAGCCAAGCCTAAAAAATCAGCGGAAGAACTGGTCATGTTCTATGCTGAACTGGTGCGGAAATATCCGATTATTTCCATTGAAGACGGATTGGCGGAAGATGACTGGAACGGCTGGAAATATTTAACCGATGAACTCGGCAGCAAAATCCAGATCGTCGGCGATGACATTTTCGTCACCAACGCTGCGCGTCTTGAAAAAGGAATTTCCCTTGGCGTGGCCAATTCCATTCTAATTAAATTAAATCAGATCGGAACGCTGACGGAAACACTCCAGACAATTGAGCGCGCCAAAGAAGCGGGTTACACTTGTGTGGTATCACATCGTTCGGGAGAAACGGAAGATACCTTCATGGCCGATGTGGCTGTCGCCGTCAATTGCGGCCAGATTAAAAGCGGCTCGGTTTCCCGCTCGGAGCGACTGGCCAAATATAATCAACTGATTCGTATTGAAGAAGAACTGGGCGACGCGGCGAATTATCGCGGCAAAAAAGCGTTTTACAGCATCAAAAGCACTAAATCAGCCCGTAAATAATGGTTGCTGTATTAGTCTTTCGGAAGTCTTCGGGGAAGTGTATTTTAAAAAAAATTCTTTGAAGCTTTTTTAAAGTAATCTGAATATATGGCGGCGCAGAACCTCCATTTCCGCCGTGTTTTCGGTTAGAGTGTAAAAAACTTCTTTCTTTTCTTTTTTTCCTTTTTTTTCATATTCTGTTATGGCGCTTATAAGTTTTGAATCTTCGAGAAATATAATGACATTAAGATAATTGGATTGCGAAAGCGCTTCCGGTCTTAATATTTCGCCCTTCTTGTACATTCTGTCTCCCAGTGTCATGATTTTCTTCAGCCAGTCCTTCTTGGGGAGCGGAGCTTTCTTTAAATACTGGCAGCTTCTAATCACGATCCAGAATGACTCCAGATAGTTGTGAATTAAATCGGCAAAAGGTTTTAGCTTTTTATTACCTTT
>JBEKUA010000103.1:0-4910 GCA_049515495.1 Smithella sp.
CTTTGGGGTCACGGTTCACGCCCGCTTTCAGTACGACAAATCCCACGGGAACCTGACCCTTTAATTGATCCTCTGCGCCAAAAACAGCACATTCCGCGACATCCTTGTGCTTGGATACGATTTCTTCCATAGCGCCGGTAGATAAACGATGTCCCGCGACATTGATAACATCGTCAATACGTCCCATAATAAAGATATAACCATCCTCATCGAAGCGTCCGCCGTCGCCAGTAACGTAAAACCCCGGCCTTTCCGTGACGTATTCCAGATAACGTTTGTCATCCTGCCACAATGTGGGCAGACATCCCGGAGGCAGAGGGAGTTTGATTACCACGGCTCCTTCTTCGCCATTGGGGAGCTGATTTCCGTCGAAATCGAGTATTTGCACATTATAGCCCGGAACAGGCTTCGTCGGTGAACCTGCCTTGATTGGAAACGGTTCGATACCCATGCAGTTGGCGGCGATTGGCCAGCCGGTTTCCGTCTGCCACCAGTGATCCACCACGGGAATTTTCAACATGTCGCTTGCCCAGTGATAGGTGTCGGGGTCGAGGCGCTCGCCAGCCAGAAAGAGGTATCTAAGACAACCGATATCATATTTTTTCAGATAATCGCCGTTGGGGTCTTCCTTTTTGATGGCACGGAATGCCGTAGGAGCCGTGAAAAGAACAGAAACACTATGTTGTGAAATAACGCGCCAGAAAGCGCCCGGGTCCGGTGTGCCGATTGGTTTGCCTTCGTAGATAATAGTGGTGCAGCCATAAAGCAGGGGAGCATAGACGATATAGGAATGTCCGACAACCCAGCCGACATCAGATGCAGCCCAGAAAACTTCGCCCGGTTTTACATCATAAATATTTTTCATAGACCATTTCAGGGCTACGGCATGACCCCCGTTATCCCGCATGACGCCTTTGGGTTTGCCAGTTGTTCCTGAGGTGTAGAGAATATAAAGAGGGTCTGTCGCGGCGACGGATACGCAGGGCACAGCCTTTGCGTCTTTCATCAAAGCGCTCCAATCCAGATCGCGCGATGCTTCCAGCGACGCTTGCACCTGGGGCCGTTGATAAATAACGCATTTCTGAGGTTTGTGAGCGGCCAGTTTGATGGCTTCATCCAGAAGCGGTTTATAGGGAATAGTCTTTTTCCCTTCAATACCGCAGGACGCGGAAATCATAACTTTGGGCTTAGCGTCGTCAATGCGAATAGCCAGTTCATTGGGAGCAAATCCGCCGAAAACAACTGAATGAATCGCGCCGATACGGGCGCAGGAAAGCACACAGACCAGGGCTTCAGGTATCATGGGCATATAGATTATGACGGTATCGCCCTTTTTGACGCCCAGTGTGCTAAGGACACCGGCAAATTTTGATACCCGGTCCAGTAATTCCTTATAAGAAATTTTTTCAACCGTATCGGTCACAGGGCTGTCATAAATAACAGCCGTCTGTTCTCCTCTCCCGGATTCAACATGATAGTCAAGAGCGTTGTAGCAGGTATTTAATTCCCCTCCGGCAAACCAGCGGTAAAAAGGTTTTTTGCTGTCGTCAAGAACTTTATCCCATTTTTTATTCCAAATGACTTCTTGAGCCGCCTCTCCCCAGAAAATATCCGGCTGATTAATGGATTGAGAATACATTTCCTTGTACTTTAATTGATTCGCCATATTCATTCCTCTCTTGAATTTAATTCAAATTCGCTTTTAAGTTACCACCATGCAGTTGGTAATTACCGGTAAGGTAAAGACCTCATTTTTTATGCGCTCCCGTATGGGATGCGCTTCCGGTCTTTTGCTGACTTTCTTGGCTTCGTTGACGTATCGCAAAATACGACTGCGGGGCCTTCCCCTTGCCGTCTCATTATCGCTTGGAAAATGAAATAGTATAGGTCCTTTATGTATGGACATATCAGATTGAAATTGAGTTTGTCAAAGAAAAGATAAATTAATAAAAAAAGCACGGCCCTTTTGCATTTGGCGCCGTGCTTTTTTAATTCAAAAAGCTTCAGGAGTTATCAGATTTTGATATCGCCTTTTTTCATCATTTCTGTCGGTTTGAAAACTTCCAGCTTGAACTTATTGTAGAGTTCTTCGAGTTTTGCAACCAAAACAGGATATCCGATACTCTGCGCCAGAGTAAAGGGACCAAAAGGTGATCCGCCGCCATTGGCCATGGCCAGATCCACTTCAGCCGGGCTTGCCGCGACGCCTTCAGCCAGAACCTTCGTTGCTTCGTTGACCTGCGTAGCGATCAGATGATTGATGTCATACATCTTAGTTGCTTTAGAAAGATCAATAGTAGGTCTTCCGGCAGACCAGTCGTAAATGCCTTTGCCGGTCTTTTTGCCCAGCGTGCCCGCTTTCATCAAAGCGTCCATGGCCGCGGAGGGTTTGTATTCGGGAGAGAGGACTTTCGCGAAGTATTCAAGGCTGTGATAAGCGATATCTATTCCGACATAGTCCATAAGCTCGAAAGGCGTCATGGGCATAAGAGGTTTCATCGTGGCGTCGAATTCTTCAGGAGTGGGTTTACCTTCCTGCAGAATCAAGGATAATAGAAGTGTTGAGGGTTCATTGATACGGTTGAAAATGAAACCTGGAGAATCTTTGTGCACGATTACGGGAACTTTCTTCATCTTCTTAGCCAGTTCAAAACCGATGCTAACTGCTTCGTCGGATGATTTGGCGCCCTTGGTGATTTCCACCAGCTTCATCAAAACGGCCGGATTGAAAAAGTGATAGCCGATGACTTTATCCGGCCTGCTTGTTGCTTTGGCTATTTGAGTTATGCTGATGTTCGAGGTATTGGATGCCAGAATAGCGTGTTTCGGGGCGTATTTGTCAAGGTCAGCCATTACGGCTTGTTTGATTTCCAGTTTTTCGGGAACAGCTTCAATAATGAAATCCGCATCTTTGACAGCTTCCTGAAGGTCGACGATAGGAATCAGACGTGACAGCGCCGCGTCATGAGCTTCGGGCGTTATTTTCCCTTTTTCTTTGAATTTAGCAAGGCTACTCTTGACACCGGCAACGCCGCTATCAACAAATTTCTGTTCGATATCCCGCAGAACTACCGTATAGCCTGCCATGAGACCGCAGGTGGCAATTCCGTTCCCCATGGCTCCAGCACCAATCATTGCGATTTTCTTCACATCTTCAAATTTCATAGGGTCTCTCCTTGTTATATGTATTTGATAAGAATGCCCTTTGTCAGGCGGTAATTCTTCTTCCAGTTTGCGGAGTATAGGTAATCCGTGGCTTAACTGTCAAGCGAAAAAGGATTAATATGGTATTTTATTTAAGCTTTTCAATGGGACCGTAAAAAGTTCTCAAAACCCTGTGAAATAGAACTTCAAAACCGTGTTGCCGACTGCAAGCCGGAAAGCAATTCCCCTTCATCAACACCTGGGTAAACACCGATGCAGCAAAATATTGAACAGCATCTTGCATTCAAAAGTAATTGAGCCGAATCGATTCATCTTGCGTATGTTTAGATTTAAACATCCGATAATCAAAGTCAAATCTCATACGCTGTGTGAAAGATTTTACACATATCAGCAGCATTCTTTTAACATTATTTAAAAGTAATGTTTTCAAAAACACAATAAATACAAAGATATTCAATATAATAATAAGTTTCTGCTTTATGGCATGGATTGTGCTTTTACTTGATAAATTTAATATTGTTATTATATATGTATTGAGATAAGTTTAGACATTAAGTGGAAATTAATAAATGGGAAATTAGACTAAATGAAGAATAATAAAAATATAGCTGTTGTTTTTCCCGGTCAGGGGTCGCAAAGGTCCGGAATGGGCAAAGACTTTTATGAACAGATTCCTGTATGCCGGCAAACGTATGAGGAGGCTGCCGAGGCTCTGGGCTGGGATGTTTCTGCCATGTGTTTTGGTGAAGATGAAAGGCTGAATCTTACCGAATTCACACAGCCTTGCATTGTAACGACGGAAATATGCATGTTGCGTGGATTGATTAATCGTTATGGATTTTCGCCTGATTATTTCGGCGGTCATTCTCTGGGAGAATTTACGGCTCTTGTTGCCGCCGGGGTGATGTCTTTAGCGGAAACTCTAAGAATAGTTCAAACACGTGGAAAATTAATGCAGGAAGCTGTGCCGATAGGTGTTGGCGGTATGGCGGCGGTTATTTCCGACAATATAGATATAGATATGCTGAAAAATGCGATGCAGGGTCTTATGGCTGATGTCGCCAACATTAATTCCGCTAATCAGGTTGTTATAAGCGGCGAGTTGCCGGCGCTTGAAGAAACGGAAAAAAGACTGACGCAGTATTTTCCTGCTGAAAAAACATTCAGGTTCGTCCGCCTTAATGTCAGCGCTCCATTTCACAGCCGTTTAATGAAATCAATTGAAAACAGTTTTTCAGATACATTGGTGAAATTCGGTAAAGATTCAGATTCACGGAATGCCCCTTGTGTAACCTCGAATTTTACCGGCAGTTTCCATTTAAATGATATTTCAGATATAAGAAGAAATCTTGTGAATCAACTCAGCAATACCGTGCATTGGCGGAAAAATATGCAGAGTTTGGCTTCAAAGGCACAGGAAATATATGAGGTCGGGCCGGCGCGCCCCCTGCGCGATTTTTTTAAAACGACAGGCGTTACCTGCCATTCAATCACAGGGCTTGCCGCGGCCGATAAAAGTTTTAAGGCTGCAAATTAATCAACAAGGAAAAAGTGATATAATTTCGTAAAGGAGTAAAGATTTTGAACAAAGAAGAAAATATTATAAATAATCCTCTAAAGATTCAGGATAATACTTTTCGTGACGGGCATCAATCGATTTATGCCACAAGAATGAGAACGGAAGATATGATTCCTATTGCCGAAGAGATGGATAGTTGCGGTTTTCACGCGATGGAAGTTTGGGG
>JBEKUA010000104.1:0-4903 GCA_049515495.1 Smithella sp.
ACAAAGAGAAAAAGTTCGGGAGCATAAGCCCAAAAGCATTCGCCGAGGTCAGGAAAAATTATCCCGGGGAGAAGAAACGGAAGAAACTACGATAAATAAAATTGCGGAAACCCGTAAAATTATATTAAAACCAATGTCTTTTGATGAAGCAATAATGGAAATAGAAGAAACAAAAGATCGATTTATTATTTATCGGGATTCGTCTTCTGAAAACGTAACGCTGGTCTATCGTCGCGATGATGGAAATTATACGCTGATAGAGACAAATTAACAGACCGGCATTGTAAAACCTTATGAAATTAAGAAATAATTATTTAGAGATTAACTTTTGGGCGTAGTTAATGCAATTGGATCAGATTTTAAAAATAGAATTTATTAATGCCAATTTATCGGCCAGAAATAAAGACGAAGCTTTAGCGGAGTTAATTAATACAATAATCCAGGGCGGTATCAAACTTAAACATTCTTTGATTATTGAAATATTAACGCAGAGAGAAAGTCTCGGCTCCACAGGAATAGGCGACGGGGTTGCCATTCCTCATGGGAAAATACCCGGGCTTGATGAAATCATTGTCGCTTTCGGACGCAGTATGGAAGGCATTCCTTTTGATTCCATGGATGGTAAACCGGTACATCTTTTTTCCATGCTTTTAGCGCCTGAAAATTCATCCGGTCAACATTTAAAAATTTTGGCCAAAATTTCCAAAATGTTGAAAGATGTTGATTTCCGCAAAAAGCTTTTAGAGGCAAAATCTCAAAGCGATTTGTATAAAATTATTCTCGATCAAGAAAATATATACGTTACTTAAATACAAGATCGCCGAAGCTGATTCTTTGACCTTGGTAAGATTTTAAAAGGACCGCAATAAAAAAAGTTTTTACTTTAACAGGAATCGACGCCTGTAAGGCGGAAGATTCCTGCAACATGGTATGAACATCAATAAAAAGGAGATATGTTTTCCAACTCTTTCCAAATATTAGCCATATAATAGAAACATTCAGAAAAACTTTCATCTTGTGGAGATTTTAGAATAAATCTGATAAAAATTTCGGTTAGTCAAAAAAGGATGATGGTTATGAAAAATCTGAGAGTCGTGATTATCAGCGGTCTTTCCGGTTCCGGTAAAAGTACGGCGCTTCGGGCGCTGGAAGATATTGGTTTCTTTTGTGTGGACAACCTGCCGGTCATTTTACTGCCTAAATTTCTTTCCATCACCGCTGTTTCTTCACCTGAAATAAAACAAGTAGCCCTCGTCATGGATTTGCGGGAAAGAAGTTTTCTGGATAAGTACAAGCGAATATTTGCGGGGCTCAAAGAAAAAGGTTACAAAATTGAGATTCTTTTCCTTGAATCCGGTGATGAATCACTTATGCATCGTTTTAATGAGACCAGGCGTATTCATCCTCTTTCTGAAAGGGGAATGATTATGGAAGGCATTCTGCTGGAAAGAGAAAAATTATCATCATTAAAAAAAATGGCGGACAAAATCATTGATACAACTTCAATTAATGTTCACCAGCTGAAAGATATAGTTCAACGGCATTTTTCACCATCGTCGAGAAATAAAAAAATGGTTATTAATGTAACTTCTTTCGGCTATCGTTACGGGTTGCCCGCGGATGCCGATCTTGTTTTTGATGTACGGTTTCTGCCCAATCCGTATTTTATTGAAAAATTGAAAAATTATGACGGCAATAATATTGACGTAAGAAACTATGTTTTGCAAAATAAAGAGAGCATGGAATTTCTGGAGAAAATAACGGATTTGATGAATTTACTGATTCCTCTTTATGAAAAAGAAGGGAAGGTGCGACTGAATATTGCCATGGGCTGCACAGGCGGCAAACATCGTTCCGTTGTTATAGCGAACAAAATAAGTTCGTTTTTCTCTTCGATGAAGTATATTGTTAATTTAAATCATCGTGATATTCACAAAAACTGATACCACTTCTAAATTTAAAGCGCTATTTTTGTTGGCGTCTTTGTCGGCTTCCGGGAATGTATGCAGATACGGGAGTGCCAACCGTAGGGGGCACAATAAATAACAGATTATTCCCTTACCGGTGATCTGCGCCATTATGGTGTGGATCACATACGTCTGGTGGCCTCCACCTGGCCGCCTCAATATCATCTTCAATTTAGAAGTGGTATAATAAAATTTTGGCTTCTGTTTTATTTCTGACGCGTCACTATATATTGATATTGTCTTTAATCCAGTGAGGATCCCACCATTCCTCCGGATTGACAAATTGTCCGCCTGCAAGAATGCTGAAATGCAAATGATCTCCCGCAGCAAGACCCGTCATGCCGGAATGTCCAATCTTTTCGCCTTTTGCCACATTTTTGCCGACAGTTGTATCAATAGCGGATAAATGTCCGTACAAGCTGAATAATCCGAGGCCGTGATCAATAATAACCGCGTTGCCGTAAATGCCTAAAGGGCCGGCGAAGACAACGATGCCTTTGTTGGACGCTTCGATGTCCGCGTGAGCAGTGGAAGCCAGATCTACACCGGAGTGAATGGATTCACCGACAATTTTTTTGTCATACACATAATATCTTTTATCACCTAAAAGCGCTTTCGGGGCGGCATTTTTCATACGAAGAAAAGTGCCTTCCCAAAGTTGTTTAGGAGAAGACTTCTGGCAAATCTTTTGTATAGTTAGAAAGTTTTCGTTACGCAGCTGAGAATTGACGTAAATATATACTTCCAGAGGAGTTTTGCCGCGCAGTGATGGAACAATCGCCTGAAACTCCGGAGCTTTTTGCTTCATAAAATCATCGCTTAAATT
Organism: Smithella sp.; assembly: GCA_049515495.1. Classification (GTDB taxonomy): domain Bacteria; phylum Desulfobacterota; class Syntrophia; order Syntrophales; family Smithellaceae; genus Smithella. The sequence continues at coordinate 2,794 of JBEKUA010000104.1, forward strand.
CATTTTGTCTATGCGGAATTTCTTATTCTTAATAACACAAGGCAAAGCCATATTTGTTTCGTTGCCCGCATCATCACGGGCGAAGATCATTATTCTTGTTTTTGCTTTATCCGCGTCCATAGGCACCGCGAAATAAGTGACATAAGAAGTTTTGTTGCCGGACCGTACAGGGTAACCGGGAGTAAAATAATCATTAACGTAAACTCCCGTAGAAGCAATTGTTTTCGATGAGTCATAAGCGACGAAGCCTGTGCCGCCTTGATTTATGTAATTCATGTTTTTCAAAAGATTAATCTGCGGAGGCACAGTATCAATTTTAATTGTTTGAGATAAAATCGCCTGATTTTTAAAAAGAGAATGGTCTTCGACTGAAATTTTAATTTCAGCCGGGCCGTCATGAAGCTTCAGCTCTCCCATATTGATAGTCAGGGATAGAATTTCCTGTTTTATTCCACGGGAAGAGATTTTCTTATCAGAAAGAATCTGGCCTTTATTATCCTGAATTATCTCAACTCTGAAGTGAGAAAGGCCACTTTGGGAGTCGGAGAAAATAATTCCGATTGTTTTTTGTTTGCCGACAGATGTAATGTTTTGATCAAACTTGATTACAGGTTTCCCTATTGCCAGATAATTGCCGAAAAAAATCCAGACAATTCCGGCGATGACTAAAATTGCGGCGAGAATTTCTATATATAGACGGAATCTTTTCATAATAATCTCCTAGTGGTATAAAATGCTGTGTGTGCGCGGCTTATAATAATTTTTAGAACGATTTGCAAGATAAATCTGTTTGCAGGCATTGTGAAATATTACGAAGATATACATATAATTATGCCTTGATATTGTGAAGAAGCACTGTTATATTTCAAGGATAAGAGTCGTAATCGCGCGGCTGTTATTCATTAAATAAGTCAAATAATAATTTCATGGAAAGATTGGGAGTATGCTTAAAAACAAAAAGATTGTTCTTGGTATTACGGGAGGAATTGCCGCATACAAAGCGGCGGAATTGACACGCGCCCTCGTAAAGGAAGGAGCGCAGGTGAAAATAATTATGACCAAAAGCGCTGTGGAATTCGTCACACCTTTAACTCTGCAGACTCTTTCGCAAAATCAAGTCTATACGGATATGTTTGTTCCGGCGGATAAATACGATATGGCGCATATAGCACTGGCTGAATTTGCCGATGTTTTTGTCATAGCGCCTGCCACGGCAAACATTATAGGAAAAATTGCTTCCGGTATCGGCGATGATTTGCTTTCCACAACAATTATGGCCGAAGCAAAGCCAACACTTATTTGTCCGGCAATGAACGATAAAATGCTGTCTAATCCTATCGTTTTGGAAAATATAAACAAGTTGAGAAAATTTGGTTATGTTGTGATGGATAGCGCCGAAGGCGAACTGGCCTGTAATACCACCGGAAAGGGCCGACTGCCTGATATTTTAGAAATTGTAGAAGAAATAAAAACACTTCTAACCCCCAAAGATTTTAACGGTGTAAAATTCCTGATTACGGCCGGCCCTACCGAAGAACCGCTTGATCCGGTGCGTTTTATTACCAATTTGTCATCGGGGAAAATGGGCTATGCTCTGGCCTTGGCGGCTCATAGAAGAGGCGCTGAAGTTACGTTGATTACCGGCCCTGCAACTCTGCCTTTGCCACCGGTGGAAACAATAATAAAGGTGCGCACAGCAAAGCAAATGCATAAAGCTGTAATGGATAATTATAAAAAAGCAAAAATCATCATCAAAGCCGCGGCTGTTGCTGATTATTGTCCAAAGGTTATGGCTGTGGAGAAAATTAAAAAAGATAAAAAAACTCTTTTTCTGGAATTGGAAAGAAATCCTGACATAATAGCACAAATCGGGAAAAATAAGGGCAACAGGGTGCTTATCGGCTTTGCGATGGAAACGCAAAATTTATTGGCCAATGCCGCGGAAAAGCTGAAAGAAAAAAATATGGATTTAATTGTAGCCAATGATTTGAAGGAAGAGGGCGCCGGATTCCGTATAGATACGAATATCATAACAATAATTGACCGCACGGGTAAATCCGAAGCTTTTGGGAAAATGACCAAAATCGAAGCAGCAGGGGAAATTCTTAAT
>JBEKUA010000105.1:0-4870 GCA_049515495.1 Smithella sp.
CGCAAACGTTTGCGTCCTTCGGACGCAATCTTGCAAAAGCGGGAGCTAACATGCTGGGCGGATGTTGCGGAACAACACCCGTGCACATCCGGGAACTTGCCGGAGCAATTGCGTTTATCAAACCCAAATTGCCTGTTAAAAAATCAATCAGCGCTCTGAGTTCGGCGCGCGGATTTCTCCATTTCACCGAAAATCAACCTCTTTTCATAGTCGGCGAAAGAATCAACCCCACCGGTAAAAAATCCCTGCAACAGGAACTGACGGAAGGAAAAATGTCCATCATTCGCCAGATGGCTGCCGAGCAGGAAAATCAAGGCGCTAATTTGCTGGATATAAATGTCGGCCAACCCGGCATCGATGAAGTTAAAACAATCAAAGAAGTAATCGGTCTTTTAACCACAACAAGCAAACTGCCACTTGCTGTGGATTCTTCCAATATAAAAACAATTGAAGCCGCATTACGGATTTACCCGGGTCGAATGCTGATTAATTCCATTTCCGGCGAAAAAGAAAAGATAGCCAAACTTTTGCCTCTGGCCGCAAAATATGGAGCCATGTTCATTTTGCTGCCTCTGACCGGTGGAGAAGTACCACAAACAGCGGAAAAGCGACAGAAAATTATAAAAAATATTTTTCAGAAAGCGAAAATTTTCGGCTTTACCAAAGATGATTTTATTGTGGACTGCCTGGTTATGGCTGTGGCGTCCAACCCCAGTGCCGCACAGGAGACACTTAAAACTCTGCACTGGTGCGCACACACTTTTAAAAGCAAAACAATCTTTGGACTCTCCAATGTGTCTTTCGGCATGCCAGGACGCCCATGGCTTAACGCGACTTTTCTGGCAATGGCACAATTCTGCGGATTAACAATGGCCATTGCCAATCCCACAAGCCAGGAAATGATGAATATAAAAATAACGGGAGATGTTCTTCTTTCCAGAGACAAAGACGCATTGCGTTTTATTAAACATTTTTCCGCGCAGATTAATGCTAATTCCGTAACTGCCGCGATAAAAACTGTTACGCCGCAGGAAAAGATCGCTGATGCGATAATGAATGGCGACAGAGAGAATATTTTGCCTTTAATAGAAAAAGTGCTTTCTACCGGCGTTTCGGCTCAGGATTTGGTTGATAAGATTATGATCCCTTCCATCGTTCGCGTGGGCGATTTATACGAAAAGAAAATTTACTTTTTGCCACAGCTAATGTCCGCCGCAGAAGCAATGAAAAAGGCGCTAGCTTATCTGGAGCCGCATCTGAAGAAAGGATCTGCCGGAAACAAGGGTAAAATAATACTGGCAACTGTGAAGGGTGATATTCACGATATCGGGAAAAACATTGTCGCTTTGCTTTTGAGAAATTATGGCTATTATGTTATTGATCTGGGCAAAGACGTCGCCGCGGAAACAATAATTGCGAAAGCAAAAGAGGAAAACTCAGATGTTATCGCCCTTTCCGCATTGATGACCACAACGATGGTAAATATGAAAGATGTGATAACACTGGCACGGGCAAACGGAATTCAAAAGCCATTTATGATTGGCGGCGCGGTAGTTACGGAAGCTTACGCGAAATCTATCGGGGCGTCTTTTGCCAGAGATGGCGTGGAAGCCGTTAAGATAGTGGAAAGATTAATTAAAAAATAAAGCTTTTCACCCATGAGATTTACAAAAACGGAAAAGAAAAACTATTCAATAATATCTTCCGCGTGCTTGTCCCTGACGATTCATTTTATTGTTGGAGCGCTTCTGGTGTTTAGTTCATCAAATAACTTAATAACCCCTCTTAAATTAAATGGGTTAAATCTGGTATGGGTCTGCCTGGATACTAAAATTAAAAATAGCGGCGTTGCAATAAAAAATGTCCGCGTTGAAAAACCATCTATTGTTGAGGGGGAAATAGCCCCAAAAAAGACAGATATTGAAAAGGCTGCAGGCGCTCCGGAAACCTCACAAATCTATGCGGCGGCAACAAAAGAATCGATCAACAACATTACACCGGCAAAAAACGACACATCCGGCGCAGGAACGAAAGAACAGACTGATAATATAACAAACTACAGCGCTAATAAAACCGCCGGCAAAGAATCTAATTCAAGCACTGTACCAGGCTACAGTGCTAATAAAATAGCTGGTAAAGAATCTGATTCAAACACTGTAATTGCTATTCCTTTATATAGAGAAAACAAGCGACCGGCTTATCCTGCATTAGCTAAAACTTACGGCTATGAAGGTACTGTTGTAATATCCGCGGAAATATTACCGGATGGCCGCGTAGGAAAAACAAAATTACGGAAATCATCCGGATACGACATTTTAGATCGGGCAGCACTCGATGGAGTGAAACCATGGAAATTTGAGCCAGCGAAAAAATCAGGCAATCCGTTTGCATTCTGGGTGGAATTGCCCATCAAATTTACTCTGAATAATGATAATTCTCAATCATAAGTTTAATTAAGTGGAGGGAAATACAATGGCCATTAATAAGATGAAAGAAAGACTGGGCGAAATAATTCTCGATCGGTCTTTTAAATATAGCGAAGATCCGCCCTTTACACTCGCATCAGGAAAGAAAAGCAATTATTATTTCAATTGCAAACCAACCACGCTTGACCCCGAAGGCATGAATCTTATCGGCGCGATCATTTTTGACATGCTCAAAGATGCTGACATAACAGCGGCAGGAGGACTTACGCTGGGGGCTGATCCGATAGCCAACGCGCTTTCTGTCATATCATACCAGAAGGGAAAACCGATTAAATCTTTCATTGTTCGAAAAGACATAAAAGCTCACGGCACTAAAAGCGCCATTGAAGGCAGTGTCGGGACAGGTGAAAGGGTCGCCATTATTGACGATGTTATTACAACCGGCGGTTCCACTATTACCGCGATAGAACAAGCACGCCTGGCAGGACTTATTGTCGAAATGGTCATCACGCTTATTGACCGGGAAGAAGGCGGCAGAGAAAATATCCTTCAATATGTTGATAATATCAAATCCATATTTACGAGAACCGAGATAATGAAACTACGCGCGAGAAAATAAACCTGAAGAACGTTAAATGAACAACACATCCGCCTTAATCTTATTTTTTATTTGGGTATTGGATTCAGGAGCAGATCTCTCTATTCTTCCCGCAACTAAATTTTCTTAAATCTGAAATGTCCAACGCAATTTTATGTTATTATCATGCACCGGCATATGATTCACATTGACAGATTATTAATATTATCTTATATTAACTTATAATTCTTAACTCTTATGTCAGGCAAATACATGGCAAATAAAACGGTAACTTTGTTGTTTTTAGTTTTCCTGCTGCTTGCCGGATGCGATGCGGCAATAAATATGAATGGCAAAATTGCCAGCATTAATTCCGGAAAATTCCTTTACCAGGATGGAAATCTTGTCAGCAACTATAAAGCCAATATTGATATGGTGTGGCAAGCCTGTGAAAAATCGGTGGCTGAATTAAAGGCGACAGACATTCAAAAAGAACGTAAAATTTCCACAGGTATCATAAAAGCCGTCATTCAGGACGAAAAAGTAGTTATAAAAGTTGAATATATAGACAGGGATTTAACTTCCGTTTCCGTATTCGTCGGAACGGTCGGCAATAATATGGCTTCCCGCCTTATTCATGATAAGATAATTGGCAATCTGGGAAGAGATTAACTATAACTCCTGATAACATCAACTATTGAAGATCGTTAGATCATCCGATATTTGATGTCTGTTCGCCGGGTGTGACCCTCCCGCAAGGGTGACGCAATAATGAACAATAATTTTCCTGGCCGGTAAAAGCCTTCCCTACACCCGGATTAATTTTTTCTGGCCAGGATCAACCCCTTTAGATAGCGCCCCTCGGGATGTCCTAATAAAATAGGATGATCCGGTCCGGCTTCTAATCTTGTTAAAAGCTGTAAATCAGTGCCGGCATCCCGCGCCGCGGCAAGGACAATTTTATAAAAAAGATCTTCCTCGATAAAATTAGAGCAGGAAAAAGTAGCTAATATACCGCCTTTTGTAAGATGTTTAATTGCCTGTAAATTAATTTCCTTATAACCGCGGGAGGCTTTAGTCACATCTCTTTTTGATTTGGCAAAAGCGGGAGGATCAAGAATGATCATATTGAAGTTTTCCTGCATTTTACGCAAATAATCAAAAACATCGGCTTCGATTACCGGATAATTTTCAACGGAAAACCAGTTGAGATGCAAATTTTTTCTTGCAGCGACACAGGCAGATTTGGATATGTCCAGAGAAACAACCCTTTTTGCCCCGCCTTCAGCGCAGTAAACGGAAAAAGCCCCGGTATAAGAAAAGCAATTCAATACACTGGCATCGCGACTCAACGCTCCCATCTTTTCCCTGTTGAGACGCTGGTCAAGAAAAAATCCCGTTTTTTGGCCTGAGAAAATATCAACTTCAAATCTCAGAGAGTTTTCCATTATTTCCACGGTGCCGCTTCTGTTTTCGCCAAATACAATACGACTGCTATTTTCAAACCCTTCCAACTTTCGCGACCGGCTCTCGCTATGTTCATAAATGCATTCCGGTTTTAGTTGGGAAGCAAGAGCATTTAAAATGTGATTTTTTTGTTTTTCCATTCCAGCGGTGGCAATTGAAAAAACCACTGTCGTATTATAGACATCAACAATTAGTCCGGGAAATCCATCGCCTTCGGCATTAATCAAACGATAGGCGTTTGTTTGCTCGCCGATAATCTTTTGCCGTAATTTGATTGCGGCCTGCAAACGAGCTTGCCAGAAATATTGAGAAATATTTTCTTCACATTTTCTTGTTAAAACACGAAAAGCTATATCCGTTTTCGGATTAAAAAATCCTAACGCCAGAGGATTGCCTGCCG
>JBEKUA010000106.1:0-4860 GCA_049515495.1 Smithella sp.
AGCCTTTGGATCACCTGTTGCCCGAAACGGCGAAGATTTACAGCCTTCAGAGCCAGTTGGGGATTTTCTTTAATGATACGGAAAACATTGCGCGTTGCCGGATCGGAATCGAAACCAAAGAGCAAATCAGGAGCCGCCAGATGAAAAAAATGCATTCCGTGAGACTGCACCATTTGACCCATATGCATCAATTCGCGCAATAATTTGGCTGTGCGCGTCGGCGTGACTCGCGCCACGGCATCGCAGGCTTTTGACGCCGCGAGGTGATGGCTTATCGGACAAATTCCGCAAATACGCTGGGTGATTTGAGGCATTTCGTAATATGGCCGGCCTTCACAGAATTTCTCCAGACCGCGGAATTCGTCAACATGAAAAAAAGTTTGTTCTACCTCGCCCTGATCATTGAGATGAATCGTTACTCTTCCGTGTCCTTCTATGCGTGTAACAGGTTCGATGGTTATTTTTTGCCCCATAAAAGTTCTCCTCTAATCATATGTAAATAGTTCGGGCGGCAAAACAACCGGTGTGCGCCCCGCGAGAAGCTCCGTCAATGCGTAATAAAAAGCATCCGCTCTTGGCGGACAACCCGGAATGAAAAGATCAACCTTAACAACTTTGTCAACGCCAACAACCAGATCCAAAGGTCTGCCCAATTCGTCAGAATCCGGAATAATTCCATCAACCGTGCTTTCCGTGTCAATATATGCCCTCTTCAACGCCGCGTCCGTACCCACAAGATTGCGCATTGCCGGCACGCCTCCGAAAGTCGCGCAGTCCCCGACGGCAATCAATATATCGCAGCGTTCGCGCATTTGTTTGGCGACTTCAATGTTATGCGTGTTGCAAATCGCCCCTTCGAGAATACCCACCGTAACACCTTCTTTCGGGGGATGTTTGAGGTCAGTTATCGGACTTGATGTAAATTCCACCAGTTCTGATAACTTGACAATGCGCTCATCTATATCAAGCAATGACATGTGACATCCGGCACAACCAGCCAACCAGTCTGTCGCTATTTTTACTTTGGCCATTTAGACTGCTCCTTTCATTTCAGTAATTTTTCCAAGCCGGCCGAGACGGCCTCCGGAGAAAAGACAATTTTTTTGTCTATCTTTTCGGCTAATATCCGGAGAACTTCCCAGTCGGATTTCGCTTGTCCAGCGGGTTGCACCGCACTGTTTAATTTCTGAATACAGCCTTCCGTATTCGTCAGAGTGCCCGTTCTTTCCGACCATATTGCCGCAGGAAGAACCAGGTCCGCTTCAGCGGTCAGCTCCGATAAAAAGCTTGACTGAACTATTTTGAAAGCATCCGGGGGCACTTTCTTTAACAAATCTTTTCCATCGCAATTTTGTTCCCCCTGCAAAATGTATAACAACTTGATACCTGCAGGGCTGAAACCGCCGTTGAATCCAAAAGCTTTTGCCGCGCGGGTATTGACGCCGGATTCGATGATAATAAATTGAGCCTGTTTTTCGAGTTTCTTTATCGCTTTAGCCGAATTTTTAGTAATTTCTGAACCGTATAATATAATCGGGTTTGCCGCTCTGCTAACGATTTCAATGGCCTTATCGATATCGTCCGTTCCCATGCACATATAGGCAAATGGCGCCAGATCGTTTTCTTTATCGTCGACAATGATCAGGCGCGCCCCTTTATCCACAGCGTGTTTAATCATGAAAGACGCCACCGGCTGATCTTTAGCGGGATTTGCGCTGACGACTAAAATAATGTCGCTTTTGGCGATTTCGGCTAACTTGCTTTGCTGTTTTTTGAAAATTTGCGGCGCGACGTCATTGAGCAGGCCAATATTGGATACCTTCAGTTTATCGCTAAACAGTTTGCTCATTAAATAAAAAGCTTCATTTGTCGCGTAGCTGGAAGCAAGCACACCCATTTGGTTTGCTTTGACGTTGCCGATTTGTTTTACCATGACATCAAAAGCTTTTTTCCAGCTTACCGGTTCAAGTTTATCATTATCACGCAACAGCGGTTCGGCAACTCTTTTGCGGCCATCATATAAAGGCTCAAATCGGCCCATTTTGCACAGCAGTCCATGATTCACCGGCGTGTCCCAATCTCCCCAGATTTGGAGGACATTGCCGCCGCGTGTTACAATCTCCATTCCACAGCCGATACTGCATTGTCCGCAGGTGCTTTTAATTCTCTGTGTCAGGCTGTCACGCCCCATAAAAGAGCTTCTCTTAAAGAATAATGCTCCTGTCGGACATACCTGAGTACATGTGCCGCAGGAAATACAGGTAGATTCGCCAAGAGGAATATGCGCATCGGCATAGACCATCGTCTCATTGCCCCGCTGGCTTAAACCCAGAGTGTGATTAGCTACCAGTTCATCACAGGCTCGAATACAGCGCTGGCATAAAACGCAACGATTGTGTTCCATCAGATAGTATTTATTTGTGGCATCGAGGGAGAATGCTTTTGTATACGTCGGAAACGCCCAGTGATCGATACCATAACGGTAACCCAGTTCCTGCAGTTCACAACTGCCGCTCATTTCACAATAAGGACAGAAGTGATTTCTTTCGGAAAAAAGTAAATCCAGAACTAGTTTTCTGGCTTTGATCACCGGAGGTGACTCTGTTTCTATTTCCAGGCCTTCGCTCACCGGAAAGGTGCAGGATGTTTGCAAATTGCGTTGTCCTTTAATATCAACGATGCAGACTCGGCAGGCGCCAATGGTAGACAATGCCGGATGTTCGCAGAGTGTCGGAATGTCAATTCCTTCCTGCCGGGCGGCTTGAAGAATCGTAATTCCCGACTGTGTGGTTATTTTCCGGCCATTGATGGTAATATTCACTGTAGCCATCTTTTACCTTGCCTCCTTTCTTTACCTTATCTCTTTTGGTTCCTGTAAAAATTATAGGAAGATTACTGACAACAATAAAATTATAAAACTTCTTTTTGTGAAAGTCAATTTTCTTTGTAAACAATTCTGACTTGCCGGTACAACGCGGCAATTTTTCTATTTCAGTAAATATACAAATATATTGTACACTTATAACATTCCGACATGATGAATACTAGCTTACAATAATCTTCGCTATCGTTAATTTAATTTAAATTGAACTGATTTTGCCCGCATGCCGGTGATGGCGGTTCACAAATATTTTTATCCTGCAATTCGCGCTCAAGCTTTTTTGCGGCAATCAAAAAAAGATGACGATAAATTGTAAATTACTTTTTCTGAAGTTATACCCTTGATATATTTCCATGAATATTATAGATTCCAATCCGCATTTTACGTGAGTTAAGGAGTTTCAATATATGACGCAAGACACAACCTCAAACCCGACTGATTTCATCCGTGATATTATAGATGATGACCTGAAAACCAACAAAAACGACGGCCGTGTCGCTACCCGTTTTCCTCCGGAGCCGAACGGCTATATTCATATCGGACACGCCAAGTCCGTATGTCTCAACTTCGGCATTGCCGGACAATATCAGGGAACCTGCAACCTCAGACTCGACGATACAGACCCGGCCGGAGAATCGATGGAATTTGTGGAATCAATCATACACGATATCCATTGGCTGGGATTTGACTGGGAAGATCGTCTGTATTACGCATCCGACTATTTCGAAAAAATTTATCAGTTTGCCGTTGAGCTTATCAAATCCGGAAATGCCTATGTGTGCTCTCTGAGCCCCGATGAAATCAGGGAACATCGTGGAACGTTCACCGAACCCGGCAAGGAAAGTCCCTATCGCAACCGTTCCGTAGAAGAGAATCTCGACCTGTTTCAACGGATGCGGGCAGGCGAGTTTCCCGACGGCGCCTATGTTCTGCGCGCTAAAATTGACATGGCCGCGCCGAACATTGTCATGCGCGATCCTATTATCTACCGTATCAAACGGGAACCTCATTACCGGACAGGGACAAAATGGGTCATTTATCCCATGTATGACTTTGCGCACTGCCTCTCCGATGCGCTGGAAGGAATCACCTACTCCATCTGCACACTGGAGTTTGAAAACAACCGTCCCCTGTATGACTGGATCGTGGAGCGGTTGATCACCGGCCTGCGTCCGCGACAAATCGAATTCGCCCGTCTTAATTTAAGCTATACGGTCCTCAGCAAACGCAGGCTTATTGAACTGGTGCAGAAAAACTATGTAAAAGGCTGGGACGATCCACGCATGCCCACCGTGACGGGACTGCGGCGCCGGGGTTTTACACCGGAGGCCATCCGGAATTTTTGCGCGCAGATCGGCGTGGCTAAAAATGACAACCTGATTGACGTGGCGCTGCTGGAGCATTGCGTCCGCGAAGATCTGAACAATCACGCGCCAAGAGCCATGTGCGTTTTGCATCCCCTTCGTGTTGTCATAGACAACTATCCTGAAAATCAGGTTGAACAATTCGAGTGCGCCAACCATCCGCAAAATCCCGACATGGGTTCAAGAGAGGTTCCATTTTCCAGAGTGCTGTATATTGAACGCGACGATTTCATGGAAAACCCGTCCAAAAAATATCATCGGCTTGGCCCGGGACGCGAAGTCCGCCTTAGAAACTCTTATGTCATAAAATTTGAGAGCATGGTGCGCGATGAGAGCACCGGCGAAGTGTCGGAACTGCACTGCACCTATGATCCCCAAACCCGCAACGCGCCGCCTGCGGACGGACGCAAAGTGCCGGGAGTGATTCACTGGGTATCGGCCGGACACGGTGTTGCCGCCGAGATAAGGTTGTACGACCGGCTGTTTAACATCGAAGATCCCGGAAGCGAAGAGGACTTTGTCAAATATCTGAATCCGAATTCTCTGGAGATACTGACGACCTGCTACGTCGAACAAAGCCTGAAAAACGCAGAGCCGGGGAGCCAGTTTCAGTTT
>JBEKUA010000107.1:0-4828 GCA_049515495.1 Smithella sp.
TTCCACACTTGCCCCGGGCATCGTAGGCGGACTGATTGTCGTCGGCGGCATTTTCGGAGCGGTAATAATCTCCGCCCTGTCGGATAAATATCACAAAAGAAAAATTTTCCTGATACTGGCGGCAGGAATGGCCATACCCCTTACATTGCTTTTGCAATTTTTGTCTTCGATTGTCCTTCTGGGCATCTGCGGCTTTGTATTCGGCTTCTTCCTCATCCCGGCCCTGCCCGTCGGGTTGACCTACGCGGTGGAAAAAACCCACCCGGTACCGGAGGCTACTTCAAACGGCGTTCTGATGCTGTGCGGTCAGATAAGCGGCATCCCTATTGTGCTTTGCTTTAATATGACGTTGATCACCGTGCTTTTCTGTGTGGCCTTTGTTGTGGCTTTTCTCATGAAGGAAATCGGGCCGGTCGCCTGTGATTAGCGCGGGAATGCGTCTTTATTTGTCATACGTCTGTCATACATCGGTCGCAATCCGCAGAGCATCGGTGAGTCCCGATTGACGGGAAATGCGTCTGGCTATCGCCTTATTCAACAAATCTTCACCGGCCCATATATCCACATCTTCGCCGGCACGCGTAATTCCTGTATAAATAAGTTCTCTCGTTATAAACGGGACGTCGCGGCCGGATAAAACAAGCAGGACTTTTTTAAATTCCGATCCCTGACTTTTATGGACAGTCATAGCCCAGGCTGTTTCATATTGAGGCAAGCCCGACGGTAAATACTTTCTCACCGTATTTTGCTCGTCAAGGAAAAATACCCGCAGCTGATTATTTTCTTCAGGGTCCTTCAGGACAATGCCCACATCGCCGTTAAATAAACGCAACCGGTAATCATTTTGCAAAATCATAACCGGCATTCCCACATAAAAATTTCCCCGCGATTTAATGAATCCGGCATCCCGGAGAACTTTCTCCACATAAAAATTTATTTTTTCCATACCCCAGCTTCCCACGCGCAAAGCGCATAGAATACGGAATTTTTCGAAAATATTAAATATGTTTTCCGGAATAACTTCACCGGAAGTTGCCACTTCCATGTACTGCTTATAATTTTCAACAATTACTTCGCCAAAATGTTTCAATAATTGTACGCTTTCGGTTATTTCGGTCCAATGAATATCCGTATATTTTCCCGAACGCAGCAAGTCCAGGGCTTCCTGAGGCTTGCCGTTTTTGACATCCTGACTCAAGAGGCCAATGCCGCCATTCTCCGGAAAGCGGTAATTTTTTTGCAGGTAAATAATATTATCCTGAATTCCCGCGGATGATTTACCGGATTGAACCTCTTCACCGGATAAAGAAGCAATCTGCCGGGCAAATTCAGGAGAAAAAATGCCGGGTGCGCCCGCGGAGCAAATATCTCCTAAAACGACTCCGGCTTCAACCGACGCTAACTGATCTTTATCTCCCAGTAAAATTAAACAGGCCCCCGAAGGCAAGGCGGTAATCAATTTTGCCAGAAGGGGCAAATCCACCATCGAGGCCTCGTCAATTACAACAAGATCATAAGGCAAATGATTTTTTCTATTGAAGCGGAAATAAGGCGAATTACTGATAGAACCCAAAAGCCGATGAATGGTTTGCGCCGTATGGGGTATCATCTCTTTGACTGACGCCGGGCAATTTAATTTTTCCTTCATTTTATTGACGGATTCCTGCAGGCGCGCGGCAGCCTTTCCGGTAGGCGCAGCCAGAGCAATCCGCAAAGATCTGCCGCCGGCATCCAGAAGCAAAGCCATAATTTTTGTAATTGCCGTCGTTTTTCCGGTCCCCGGACTGCCGCTGATCACAAGAAAATTTTTCAACAGTGCGGCAACGGCAGCAACTTTCTGCCAGTTGGTCTTTCCTTCGGAGTTTTCATTAAAATACAATTGTAATTTTTTTTGAAGTTCGGATTTATCCGATTTTATTTCATGATTGCCGGAAATGCTAAGCGAAATATATTCAGCCACATCTTTTTCATATTGCCAGTAGCGCTGTAAATAAAGGCGTCTGTTTTCGTCCAGGATTAAAGGCTTAAAATCACCGGGCTCTCCCACGCAGGGAGATGATCCCAGAGAAGCAAGCCATGACTGCAATTGGGGACATTCTATGATGTTTTCCCCGTCTTCACTTCTGAATACAATTTTCCCGGCATGATCGTTCAAATCCAGAAAGATATGTCCTTCTCTTACGCATCGGCTGACCAGGGATGCCGCCAGAAACAAGTCTTCCCTGTTTTCCCGACTGAAAGATGAAATAAAATTTCCGAAATGAATATCCATCGGGGAAAAATAATTGTTTAATATATTTATATTTTCCATATTCTTTTTTTAATGATACCAGATGGCCTTCAAAGGATAATGCGACGGCGATGTGGAGGCTCCGCTATTTTTTTTCTAAATCATTTAATTCCATTTTCAGGGACAGCAGCGCGAGCATGTCCTTCAAAGAAATAATACCCTCTAACTGATCCCCATTAACAACCAGCAAACGGCTGTTACCTGTGCGATTCATGATCTCCAATGCTTTATTGGCATCTTCCTCCGGTCCAATGGTTGTTTCTTCATTACAGGGCAGAGCAACCGCTCCTACCGTATTTCGTGACCATTCTTCCCGGGGAATTGATGCTATCTGTTTCACGAAAATACAGCCCGTTAACCTGCCGAAAGAAAGCACGGGATACGCCTGGAAATGGTGTTTATACACATAGTCGCTGATAAATTCTTCCAGTGATATGGAACGCGGCACGGTCACAGGGTTTTTAACCATCAGATCTTTTACTTTTTTTGTATCAAAAAGGTTGTGAACTAAAAGCTGCTTGTAGGAAATCTGCGCTGCCGAGCGGACAAACAGGCCTATTAAAAACCACCATAAACCATTCACAAAATTTCCTCTGACTATATAAATGATTCCCATAATAATTAATAGAAGTCCAAAACCGGAACCCATCTGCGCGGAAACATCAGTTGACCAGCGTAAATCTTTTTTCCATTTCCACAACGCCGACCGCAATATTCTTCCGCCATCCAGAGGAAAAGCCGGAATCAAATTAAAAACCGCCAGAATAATGTTTGACCAGGTCAAATAATTTAAAACACCATTGACAGCCACCGGCCAGCCGTTATTTTCCCCAAAATTGTCTAGTAAAAAAAAGGAAATGCCGAGGAAACAACTGGCAAGCGGACCGACAATCGCAATCATAAATTCAGCTTTGGGATGGGGAGGCTCGTTTTCCATCTGAGCAACACCTCCAAAAATAAAGAGCGTTATTCCTTTTATGGATAGCCCGTAATGTCTGGCCATCAGAGAATGAGACAATTCATGAATAATAATGGATGAAAAAAGTCCGGCCGCGCCTGCCGCACCCATCCACCAATAAGCTTCAGGGGAAAGGTCTTTATAATATTCAGGAAAAAGGCCGCGAGCCAGTATCCAGGTTAATAAAGCCGCCAGAAGCAGCCAGCTTATATCAATTTTTATTTCAAATCCAAATACTTTAAAAAGACTTGCCGTCCTGCCAAACATAAATTCTCCTGATAACTGCTTTTTATTATATTATAAGTATTGCATAATGAAAATCAATAATTTCAATAACAAATTATGTAAAGAAAGTTTACTAAAATAAAAAGCATGACATACTGAGAAAATAGTTGACGATCATTAAGGTTTTAAGTTTTTTTTATTTTATCTTTGATAAGTTTCTCAATTTCTCACCTGAAAAAATGTATAGTCCTGATAGGGAAAGAATTTGATCCTTTATATAATTCATGTTATTATCATCTTGCAAAGTTTTTTGCACACAAAGCAAAGAAATATAAATATTTTTTAAATATTTATTTTGAGGAGACAATCATGAAAAAGTATCTTGTATTATTGGTATTGTTATCGGCCTTTCTTTGTCAAACGGCAATGGCCGATCTTTATAAATGGACAGATGAAAAAGGAGAAATCCAGATTACAGATTATCCGCCTCCGGAGAACAAAAATATAAAAAATGTCCAGACTTATAAAGCCCCGTCAGAAGATCTTACAAATTCACAAAAAGATGCCGATCAGAAATCATCGTCGATAGATAAAGCCGGGAAAGAAAAAGATGTTGTTCTCTATACGAAGAACGATTGCAGGGATTGCGACAAGGCACGGGAATATTTAAAATCCAAAAATGTCCCCTTTACTGAATATAATATGGATATAGATAAAAACGCGGCCATCCAAAGAAAAAAAATAGATGATAGTGAAGATGTTCCTTTTGCTATCATCAATAAAAATCAAGTATTTGGATTCACGGAAAGTATTTATAACAAAGTATTGAAACTGAATCCCTGATTTATATAAATGGAAACTACAATTTATTTCTATACAGGAACTGGAAATTCTCTTTGGACGGCAAATAAACTATCCGAAGCCTTTGAAAATACCGAACTCATACCGGTAACACTCGCCGGCAAGGACAGGATTAATCCTGTTTCAAAAAACGTTGGTTTTATCTTTCCTGTTCACATTTGGGGAATACCTTCACGGGTTGTCGATTTTTTAAATCGGTTGGAAGCTGACTCCACGAAATACTATTTCGCGGTTGCCGTTAACGCCGGTCAGGTTGCCGCTACTTTGATTCAATTGAAAAATCTGCTGCAGGAAAAAAACATAAAACTATCTTCAGGTTTTTCTGTCTGTATGCCCAGCAACTATATCCCCTGGGGCGGAGCGATTGCGCAAGAACAGCAACAGAAAAAATTCAACGAAGCGTTGGATAAAATCGGCCGTATTGCCTAATCTATCCGCGCTAAAGAAGAAAAAGCGCCTGAAAAAGGACCCGCCTGGCAGAATATTTTCTTTTC
>JBEKUA010000108.1:0-4786 GCA_049515495.1 Smithella sp.
ATTGAAATGATACATCTCAATGAAACGCTTTTCTCCTGCGGAATCGCCTGTTGACGCAGGGACATAAAACAGATTCCGGCACTTACCTGATTGATTTACTGCTGGCCAACGTCTGCAAGCAAAATGTTACAAGATTCCCCTATGAAATCGCGAGGCTGGCGGAAGATATTGCCGGAGGAGCCATGGTTACCATGGCCTCGGAAAAGGATTTGCGTCACCCGGAAATCGGCAAATTCGTAGAAAAATATTTTAAGGGAATTGCTTCGGTGCCCACGGAGAACCGCTGCCGCATTTTGAGGCTGGTGGAAAATATTACTCTGGGCACCGCAGCCGTCGGTTATCGCACGGAATCCATGCATGGCGCGGGCTCTCCCCAGGCTCAACGAATCATGATTTCCCGTCAGGGCAATCTGGAACAGAAGAAGAAACTGGCTAAAGAAATCGCGGGAATTAAAGATTAAATGAATGCAAATCTGTATCGGTATAAAATATTGCGGCGGCTGTAACCCTGTAATTGACAGAGCAAAATTGGTTCAGGAAATTAAAAAACTACTTGATCCTGAATTCATTATAACAACAGATCAATCTTCCGGCGAATGGGACATCGGCATTTTGGTCTGCGGCTGCAAAACTGCCTGCGCTTATAAACCGGAATTTACAAATGCTGCCCGCAAGTGGATTGTAGTGGCCGGTCATTCTGTAGACATGGATAATGAACCGGAAGAAGAATTAGCTGATATTGTCGCAGCCAAGATCAGCCGATAAATCTTACAATGATTTGTTTCATTGAGTGTCATGACCTAGACTTGACTTTGCAGACAGCATCCAAATAAGTATTGTCTTAACTATTGACAACACCTACATATCAATAAAAAATGTGGGTTCAAAAAACCGAAGATTACTAAATGAAAGAAAGGCCGCACCGATTATTTCCGGGTGGTCTTTCTAAGCGTCAAATCTAATTTCGGAACATAATATTTTACTTTCGCTTTATTTATCTTTAACTTACTAGTACTCTTTTCCTGTTATCATTTTCAATGATTGTTTCAACTCATATTTGAAAATATCGTCATTGCTTAATATGTCTGTTAATAAATCGACGGCACGAGAATCTTTTAATCTACCCAATGCTTTTATGACTTCTTCAGTAAGAAAATAATTATCCTGACGATATTTTTTTCTTTGATTAACATCTCTAATTCCGGAGTCATCTTGATTCATCATTTGTAATATTGGCTCCACTGCACTCGGATCACCAATGTCTCCCAATGCTATTACTGCATACTTTCTTACACTGGAATTTCTATCTTTAAGTGCCCCAATCAAACAAGGCACAGAGTCAGGGTCATTAATCGAAGATAATGAACGTGTAGCATTCTCCCGGACTTCTCCATCTGTATCTTGAAGCAATTTACATAAAGGTTTAGCTGCTCTGGTATCTTTATAAATACCGAGGGATTTAGAAGCGACCCTCCTCACACAGACATCTTCATCATTCAACATAGTGATAAAGTCATCCGCTTTTGCATATGAATTTATTCCATATAAACCAGTAATCGCATTGCAACGCGCTTTTGCATCCTGATCCGTCAAGCCACTTTTATAAATATCAATAAAATATATGTCTCTTGTCCAATCTCCCGATGCAACTAATAAATTCCTCCTAACGATGGGATCGTTATGCTTCAATAAAGGTTTCAGATATTCAATTACGGGCGGGTCGATTTTTTTTAACGATCTTCCTGCTTGATAACCGTCATATGAGTCTTCTTTTAGTATGCTGATTAAAGTTTCTATTGATCGCTTATCATTGAAATGACTGAGTGCACTAATTGTCACCTGACGCATCTTTGAACCCGCAGTATTTTGCTTTTCTATTTCAATCAATGGTTCTATAGCTCTCGGATCACCGATATAACCAAGGTATGTGACAGCTACACTTGCCAGCTCATGATCATCGCTTTTTAACATTTCAATAAACGGTTGAACCGCCATAGGCCCAAAATCTGCCAATGCGCTAAGAGCATCATCTGGCACGCCCAACGCATCCTCGTTGTTACATTCTTTTACAAGAGGTGCAAATGCCCGTGAATCTCTTATGACTCCTAATGCTTTGGCCGCCCTGCCTTTGGCATCGATGACTGATTTATCGGATACAAAAAGTTTATGCTTACCTGCCAAAATGTCAAGTAAGGGTTCAACAACAGGCGGTCCGATTTTTTCCAAAGTTTCAGCAGCAGTTAACAGCATATAATCTTTATACATTGCCTCTGCCAAAGGCTTTCCTGCACGGGGATCTTTTAGTTTAGCCAGCGCTCTTCCTATTTCCCAGAAAACCATATGGTTTGCATAATCTTTTTCCTCATCATATACATCTATTCTAAAATCACGTTCCTTCATGTTAATGAACATATCTATGAGTACCGGCACAGCCTCCTTATCACCGATATCTCCCAACGCCTTTACCGCGTATTCTCTGACTTCTCTGTTTTTATCCTTTAACGCATCGATCAAAGGTTTAACAGCACGAGGATGTCCAATGTACCCGAGTGACCAAGCTGCAACTTTGCGAGCACCGGCATCTTCATTCTTTAAACTGGATATATAGTGATCACAATTGGCGAGATAAGCGGTTCTGCTGCCTGCGGATTAATTTTCCATAATGCACCTGCTGCACGCTCTCTAACATTACCGTTTGTATCTTTTAATAATTCTTTTAACGGCTCAACAGCTCTTTGATCATCCAACATACCTAATGCGCGTGCCGCATCAGCTCGAACATAATAGGTTTCATCTTTCAGCAATTTGATTAAAGGCTCCACAAAACGCGGATCTCTGGCGCCATCAAGTACTACTGTAGCTAACATGGGTGATAATTTTATATCTTTTCCTTTTAAGACTGCCTGCGGCGGTTTGATAACATCAATCCGTTTAATATATGTTAGACATTTTACCGCTTCTGCCCAGACTTCCATGCTTTCATCTTCGAGACATTTTATTAATAGTTCTACGTAACGATTGCTGTCATTTGTTGTAAGTTCCCGCACTGCAAATTTTCGAACCTGTGCATCTTTATCACTTAAGAGAGAAATAACTGGCTCAATTTTTCGAGGGTCTCTTACATCATTCAAAGCCCAAAGTGCTTTGATTTTTACTTGTGAGGAGTCATCATTTAAAGCAGCAATAAGATCCAAAGTAAATGGTATTTTATTTCCTGCCCACATTCCTGATATTAAAGATATTGCTCTTGTTCTTACTGAAACATTTTTGTCCTTTATTGCCAATTTGAATATATCTACAGAAACAGGACATGAAACGTTAAAGACCGCCTCCAGGACATTTTCTCTGACTTCAGCGTCAGGATCTTTAATCGCATCACGCAAAGGTTTTATTATCAGAGGATCTCTGAATTTGGCCAATTCTCGTACAGCTTTTCCTCGAACAACGGGATCAGAATCATTCAATTTGGTGATCAGACTATTTATTTTATTTCTGTCTTCAATTTTATCAGCAGATGAAATCAAAGGAATGCTAAAATAAATAAGGCCGATTAACACGCAAGCTATAAGTCTTTTTCGGTTCATTCTTTATACCTCATTATCAATATAATAATTCAGATATTGATTCTTGATCTCATATTAATAGTCTTCATGTATTAGTACTAATTAAAACCATGAATATTCTATGCACATTTTTTAAGATGGATTGTTTAAAAACTATAGATTGTAACTTAGCATAAAATTACATATATGAAAAGTGAGAACTTCAGAAAGTTATCAATTACCTTGACACTCATTGCAAGATCAAGGTCTGTTAACGGCGCATTCAGAAAGAAGTGCTTCTTTAAGTTTACCCGCTACTGTTCTTTATTTTTCATCTTATTGAGTCTTGACTGCGCCTCCTCGTGCCCGTGCGCAGCTGCCTCACTGTACCAAACCTCTGCCGAAGAAGGATCCCGTTTAACGCCTCTACCTTCTTCTAATATTAAACCAATATTGAACTGTGCATCTGCAATCCCTTTCTCAGCAGCTTTTAAAAACCACCTTGCAGCCTCGGCATAGTCCTGTAATCCTTGACTGTACATCAGTCCCAGATGATACTGGGCTTCAGCATGACCCTGTTCACCAGCCTTGAAATACCACTTGGTTGCCGCAGCATTGTCTTGCTCAACACCTGTACCTTCTTCATATGCCAAACCCAAATTGAACTGTGCGGATGCAATTCCTTGTTCAGCAGCCTTGCGACACCATTTGATGGTCTCTGCGTTGGTCTGCAAAACACCGGCGCCAGTTTCGTACATTGTATTTAGATTATTCCTGGCATCTGCATCACCCTGCGCGGCGGCCTTGAGATACCATTTAATTGCCGCAGCATTACTTTGCCCAACCAGCATTGATCTGCCCATCGTGTCCCTACCACTTTGATACATCATACCCAACTTATTCTGGGCAGCAGCATTTCCTTTCCCGGCAGCTTTGATAATAGTCTCTGCATCTTCTTCTTGCTCAACATCCTTTCCTTCATCTAAAACCAAACCGGCACCGGGCTGTTCATCTGCAATCCTCTGTTGCTCAACTTCGCCGGCAGCTTCTATATTCTCTTGCGGTATATTTTTGCTTTCATCTAATGCCAAACCAGCACTGGTCTGTTCATCTGTAATCCCTTGCTCTTCAACCTCGCTGGTAGTCTCTACATTCTCTTGCGGTATTTTTTTGCTTTCATCTAATGCCAAACCAGCACTGGTCTGTTCATCTGTAATCCCTTGCTCTTCAACCTCGCTGGTAGT
>JBEKUA010000109.1:0-4756 GCA_049515495.1 Smithella sp.
CGGCGGGAGAAAAAGAAATCAATTGCGCGTCAGATAATATTTGAGAACAGGGGAGATGTTTTTCTAATAAAACAGAGGTTTGTCGACGCAGATTTTGTCTGGTGAATTTGTCGTAATCCGTCGCCTGAATGTAACGGATAAGAGAGGGCGCAATGTCTTTCGTTGCTGCGTACAATTTTTCACTGTATTCCTTTGCCTCAGCCAAAGGATGGGCGGCCAGGCGCCTGAGCATCAACTCCAGATTGCGGGCGTTGATGGTCATACCCAGTTGAGTTTGAGTTGCCATGGAAATCGCATAGCGGGCGTCTTCCTTAGCCCAACCTTCCAGAAGCGACTTATTGGAAGGATTTTCTGCCAGGGCTTTATTTTTATCAAAGATGTACGGCCTTAGTTTCTCGTAAAGAGCGTGATAGTATTCATTTTGAGTTTGGATGGTGGATTTGAACAACTCTATCAGATTGGACTGCCTGATTTCTTCAGGGATAACGAAATCTTTGTTGAAGAGAACATAACGCTGCGATTTTTCCGTAAAGGAACATAAGCGGAACTTTTCAATTTCTTCCACGAGCAGCCGGGACACGCCGATAACATCAATATTAAATACGGCATGTTCGGCAACGGAACTGTGCCCCATTTCAAAAACGATATTGCGGTTGGATGAGCGCGCCTTTTCCACTTCCTCGTGGGCGATTTCGCGCAGTTCATTTACAGGTTTCGGGCTGCGGCTGATGCGGGCATACGCCGCCGATATGGTTTCAGGTGTTAAATCCTGTTGCAATCCGCTTTTCTCTTTGAGCTCACGGATAAGATCGTAGTCCAGATTGTAGCCGGCAAGAAAAATTTTCATAATTTACAAGCTCACAAGTTCCACGCGACCCAGCGTGCGTCCGAGAAATCGTTCGCCGATTGTCTGAAAACGGTATGGCACATCACTTACACAAAATAGATAATCAGGCGGTGTGTCATTTTTATTGCCTATCTTTTGTTTGTCAATCAAATCTGCGGCGATATCGGCCATTGCATCCGCCGAGTCAATAAGAGTTACTCCTTTTCCCATAGTATCCTGCAGCAATGGTTTTAAAAGAGGGTAATGTGTACAGCCCAGAACCAGCGTGTCAATTTGTTCGGCAATAACCATTTTTAAATATTCCTGCGCTATAAGTTTTGTCGCCGGATGATCGAACCATCCTTCTTCCACCAAAGGCACGAAAAGAGGGCAGGCCTGCGAAAACACCTTCGCTTCTTTATCCAAAAGGTGGATAGCACGTGCGTAAGCGTTACTGTTGATCGTTGCCGGTGTCCCTATTACTCCGATTGATTTAGTGATGGTTTTTTTAGTAGCAATGCGGGCACTGGCATCAATGACTTCCAAGACGGGCACAGGGGATAAATCAATAATTGTCTGATGGGCGACTGCCGCCATGGTATTGCAGGCGACAATCAGTAATTTAACATCTTTCTTAATCAGGAATTCGGTAATTTGCGCCGCATAGCGATTTATTGTTTCCACCGATTTGATGCCATATGGCACACGCGCCGTATCGCCGAAATAAATGATATTTTCAAAAGGCAGACGTTCCATCAAAGAACGGACGACTGTCAGGCCGCCGATGCCGGAATCGAATACGCCTATGGCACAATTTATTTTTGAATTCATTGGTTGTTCTTTACGGTTAAATTTTAAATACTTATTTACACAATGTTGTTACCGGGAAAATGCTTATCATAACTAATCAAAATATAGCAAGATTTCTTATGGAGTTTATTTATAAAGAAAGTGAACATTTATCGATTTATAATTTAATTAAGGATTCTTCATATAAACGCGGTGGAATACAATTCCGTTGCGAAAAGTAAATTTACAGATATATTTTGCTACTTTGTTTTAGCATGCTCTCCCCGGTAATTTTTTCTATTTCTATCTTGAATGACCAACTGTCAGATATATCATTTATTCTTAAAACATTTTCAGGGCAATTATCTATACAGTCAAAACATGCGACACATTTTTCTTTGTCGGCTTCACCGGATTTGGCTTTCATGGCTCCGGTGGGACATGATTCCTCGCAGATCAAACACATGCTGCAGTCCTGCCCGCCTCTGGTCGGGAGTTGTGTGAGCATGTTAAATCTGAACGATTCAAGCGAATCAAGCTGTTCTTCGGTATAATGGGTCTGCTCCAGTATAGCTTTATCCGCACCGGTAAATCGCTTGTATGTTTTTACGGCATATTCTTTTGCCATTTCAAAACAGGATTCATCAGGTTGATCTTCCATAGCCCTCCGTCCGCGACGGTTGAAAGAATAGAAGCCCGTAAACTCCGCGGATGAAACAATGATAAAGTTCTGATTTCCTAACAGCTGTCCTGTGGAATAATGAATCGGGTGAATGCCAAATCCGCCATAGGTGAAGAAGGTGGAACATTTTTTACCCTGACCATTAAGAGTTTTGATCCAATCTTTTACAACTTTTGGAGCCCGCCAGGAATGAATAGGCACTCCAAACACCACCGCGTGATAAGGCCTTAAATCAATTATCTTTTGTCTATTTGCATGGGGAGTTATATCATACATGCTGACTTGGCCCCCCATCTTTACGAATGTTTCTCCAATGACCTTTGCTATTTTTCCGGTGATTCCTGTGGCTGAAAAATACAATATCAACAACTTCATGCTTTATCACAAAACATATAAACTTCGTTTTTTCCTTATTTTATTTATACTTTAAAGCCGGACAATCTGTTAAAGTCTAACGTAGCCAGATAGTCTTTTACCGTTTCGGCACGGCGGATTTGCACAACTTCACCGTTTTTTCTTAACAGCAATTCCGCTGAACGAAGCTTGCCGTTATAATTGAAGCCCATGGCAAAGCCATGCGCGCCGGCATCATGAATAACCACAATATCGCCGGATTCCAGTTTCGGCAAAGCGCGGTCAATAGCAAATTTATCGTTGTTTTCACACAGAGAGCCGGTTACATCGTAGATAAACTTATGAGGTTTATTTTCCTTACCCATAACGGTGATGTGATGATAAGCGCCGTAAAGAGCGGGACGCATCAGATTGGCCATGCAGGCGTCCAGGCCGGCAAAATTTTTATAAGTGTCTTTTATATGCAGGACGCGGGAGACTAGGTATCCATAAGGGCCGGTGATATAGCGGCCGCATTCCGTAAAAAGTTTAATGGGGGCAAGACCGTTGGCAACGATTATTTGTTCATATTTTTTCCTGATGCCGCGGCTCATGGCTTTCAAATCTATGCGTTTTTGTTCCGGCCGGTAGGGGATACCCACGCCGCCGCCAATATTGACAAATTCAAATTTTATTTTAAGCTTTTGTGAAATTTCCAATATCAGTTGAAACAATATTTCCGCGGTTTCCACGAAATAAGCGGCATCGAGTTCATTGGACGCGACCATGGTGTGAATGCCGAATCGCTTAACGCCTTTTGCTTTGCAGATTTTATAACCTTTAAACATCTGTTCCCGTGTGAAGCCGTATTTTGCTTCCTCAGGATGACCGATAATATGATTTCCTTTTTTCAAATGGCCGGGATTGTAGCGGAAGCAAATCAAAGAAGGAATGCCCGCATATTTCTCCAGATAGTCAATATGGCTGATATCATCTAAATTAATGATGGCTTTTAATTTTTTTGCCAGCAGAAAATCCTCCACGGGCGTGTCATTGGATGAAAACATGATTTCTTCACCGGTTATGCCGGTTTTTTGCGCCATGATCAATTCCGAAAGCGAACTGCAATCCGCGCCATAACCTTCCTTATGAAGAATTTTCATCAGGTAGGGATTGGGGGCCGCCTTGACAGCGTAAAATTCTTTAAAGCCTTCATTCCAGGAAAATGCTTGTTTGAAAGCACGCGCGTTTTCGCGAATCGCTTTTTCGTCATAAATGTGAAAAGGCGTTGGATATTTTTTTATAACTTTTTCAATTTGATTTTTTGTAAAAGGCACCAGCTTTTGAGGCATGAGGCTCTCCTTCATTCAAGAAACTAATTTTATGTGCAATATATAACCGAGATAAATTTACGGTAAAACAGGAAATTTATCAATATTATTTTGAAGAATTGAAAGATATTTCTATTAACAGACAAAGAATTTTATGGAAAAATAGATAGCGGCAGAAATGGTAGCGGAAACAGGTATTGTTAAAATCCATGCCCAGATAATGTTTCCGGCTACACCCCAGCGCACGGCGGAAAGTCTTTTTGTGGAGCCGACACCGACAATTGCACCGGTGATCGTATGGGTAGTGCTCACCGGTATACCGGCTATGGACGCTCCAATAATAGAACACGCGGCAGCGGCTTCGGCGCTGAAACCACCCATCGGACGAAGTTTAGTTATCTTTGTTCCCATCGTTTTGACAATTCGCCAGCCGCCAAACATAGTTCCCAGAGAAATCATCGTATAGCAGGCGATAATCACCCAAAGAGGAATATGAAAGGTCTTGCCCAGCAATCCTTTGCTGAAAAGAGCCATAGCAATAATGCCCATCGTTTTTTGCGCATCGTTCATGCCATGCGCTAATGAATAGACTGCTGCGGAAAAAAGCTGTAGTTTACGAAAGAGTTTATCAGATTTAGCCATATTGGAATGATGGCTAAGATTCATAACAAAAACCATGAAAGTAAATCCTAATACCATGCCTATAGCAGGAGAAACGACGATAAAAATAGTAGTTTTGGTAATGCCCGTCCAAATCAGAGTGCTTGTCCCGGCTTTGGATACAGCTGCACCAAT